>JACPST010000176.1 GCA_016193165.1 Deltaproteobacteria bacterium | reverse complement strand
ATTGCGGCTGACTCCCCGGCAAAAGTTTAGAAGTCAGATAGCCAATCAGAAAAAATTCTCCGATCACCACACCACTCCATAAAAACAATGCGGACGGGACTTGGGATAAAAGCGCTAAAATAAGACCTAATTGCGCTGAACAGGGAATGGCCAAAGCCAAGAGAAGTGTCGCAATCACTTTTTCTCGCTTGGTTTCTAAAATCCGAGTCACCATGGTGGCCATCGTGTCACATCCAAGCCCCAAGACCATGGGAATCACAGCGCGACCATTGAGTCCAATTTTTTTAAAAGATCGATCCAAAAGAAGTGCAAGCCTGGGCAAATAACCAGAATCTTCGATCAGTGAAAAAGCGATAAAAAAAGTTCCCACAATGGGCAAAACAATGGCCATAGCATAGCGAATGCCCAAGGTAAAAATACCATATTCTCCTACAAAAAGGTCTTGGAGAGGTTTCCACGGAAGAAGAACGTGAACCACGGATGTAATCCATGGATTGATATGCGTTTCAAAAAGCGTTGTTTCAATAAAATCAACCAAAGTCCCTGCTCCAAAAACGCCCACAAATTGATACAGCCCATAATAAAGAATGAGCGCCACGATAGGATAGCCGGTCAAAGGATGGATCATGAGCTGACTGAGAAAATTTGAAATTTTTAAAGAAGAGCGCTTGGGTGAACTCACACTTTGTGACACCAAAGCATCCACAGCCTTTTGTCGACTCATCGTAATCACATAGCGTAAGGGCTCCGAATAACTGGCAGCTGTTTTTTGAACAAGCTCTTTTATTTTTTGATAATTTTGCCCTTCTCCCTCTTGAACCAGAGCTTCCACATAGGGATCTTCTTGAAGAAGTAAAAGGGCAAGCGTTTGCTTAGACACTGTATATGAGGATTTCAAACACTCTATAATTTGCACCAGAGCCCTTTGAAGGGGCTCATCTAAATATGAGCTATTGTCATAGCCAATGTGCGAACTCATAAATTCTTTCTTTCAACAGATTCATCCCCACGCCTTGAGTGGAAACGGTTTTAATGACGGGAAGACACAAATATTTTTCCAAGATCGGCGCCTGAATCTCGATCCCTGATTTTTCGGCCTCATCACTCATATTGAGAGCCAAAATCAAAGGAAGGCCTGTTTCTCGAAGTTGAAGAGTCAGGGGGAGCATGCGCTCTAAATTTTTTGCATCTACCACGTGAATCACCGCGTGAAGCTTGCCCTCAAAAATAATTTTTCGAGAGACTCGTTCTTCATCGGTAATAGGCAAAAGACTGTACATCCCGGGAGTATCAATGACTTCATAGAGGTTTTCTTGAATGGTCATTTTTCCTCGAGCCAAAGAAACCGTTGTTCCGGGATAATTTGAAACAGAAACGTAAAGTTTGGTGAGTTGATTAAATAAGGCACTTTTGCCGACATTGGGACTGCCGACCAAAGCAATTTTTAAAGGATCCCCCTGAAGGGGTTTCGAGAGATGTGTTGGAGCCAGCGCCATAATTGAGAATGATTCTCAATATCGTTGGTACCGCACTTTGAGTTTCTTGTCAATTTGAATGGCGGCCCAGAAAGCGCATAAATGCATTTTCATCTTTCCCTTATTTTCATCTTGCCCTTCTTATTAACTTTAATTAACTTTAATTAAAGTTGCCCTGTTTAAAATATCTTTAAAAAGGAGGTTATTGTGTTGTTCAAAACTCTCTCTCAAAAAGTGTGCGTACTCATGTGTGCCGTCTTCATATTTTTTTCATACGAAACATTTGCGGATTCTTTGGAAGGACGCTGGAAATTTTGTTATCACGATGGAGAATGGCTTTACAACGCTGATATTTTCATCACAAAAGGCGCTACTGCGTCTTATTTTGTCACGAGAGACAAGGCCAAGCATATTCCCACGCATTCTATTATACAAGAGAGCGCTATTATCCTCAAACCAGGCTATGAGGATATGCAAGCGCTTAAGCAAAGCGGAAACTATTCATCTAAAGACTACATCCGCTTATTGGGTGATTTAAAATTTCAAGATGATAAAGTCATCGCGGTCTTTGAAGAATCTGTCTATGGTTTTTCAACTAAAGAATATCGTCTCACCCTGTTTCCGATGGGAAATCACCTGATGGGAAGTTATGACGGACGGTTTGTACGTCCCTTTAAAGGAGAATTTGAAGAACTCTACGAACATAACTTTCTTGGACAAGAACAATGGTACAAAAATCCCGGGAAATTTATGCTCTGTCAAGAATGAGCAAGCGGTCATCTTAAAAATCGCTATGAGCATATTTTAGAAGAGAAAAAGGAAAAAATTTTACAGGCCGCCGCGGAATCCTCAGAAAAACGATCGGCGCTTGTTCACGCCCTTCAGGATATGCTTTTCAGTTACACAACAGACGATCCCGGCATGATTAAAGCATTAAAGGATCCTTTTGTGAAAGTGGGACATGAACTTTTGGATCTTCTCATAAAAATTGACAAGTTCTCTCAGGATCCCGCCATTCCCTACGATCAAATCGAT
>JACPST010000177.1 GCA_016193165.1 Deltaproteobacteria bacterium | reverse complement strand
GCGTGTGGCGATTGCAAGAGCGCTGGTTTTAAATCCCACGCTTCTTTTGGCCGATGAGCTTACCGGAAATTTAGATGCCAAGACGGGGGATCAAATCCAAGAGCTTTTAATAGAACTCAATCAACGATACCACATGACCCTGATTATTGTGACACATAACAAAGCTTTGGCTGAGAAAATGCCTAAGCGATTTCAGATGGTAGATGGCCTAATTTTTCCTTTACAAATATAGGGGTGTTTGCTAAGCTCCGAAGGTTTTAATATCAAAAACATGAGTTATATTAATAAGTTAGAAAAATATCTTGTCCTGATTTTTTGCCTTTTGGCTTTATCTTCCTATGCCCAATCTTCGAAAGTGATCAAAATTTCTATTGAAGGGAATCAGCGAGTAGAAAAAGATGCCATTTTAAATCAAATTCAAACCAAAGTGGGCCAAGCCTATACTCTCAAAGATGTTCGCGCGAGTATTGGGAATATTTATAAGCTGGGATTTTTTGAAAATATCGAAGTAGATCTCAAAGAAGAAGCTCAAGGGGTGGCGCTCACTTATCGTATTCAAGAAAAACCAGCTATTCGAAAGATTGAATATGAAGGCTATAAAAAGATCGAGCTTTCTGACATCAAAGACGTTGTGAAGATCAAAGAGTACTCTATTGTTGATTTAAATGCGATTAAAGAGACAAAAGAAAAGATCCTAAAGCTATATGAACAAAAGGGATTTTTCCTGGCCCAAGTGAAGCACAGTCTGGTGATCGATTTTAAAACCAATGAAGCAGATTTAACATTTCAGATTGAAGAACTAGACAAAGTAAAGATCCGAAAAATTCAGTTTATTGGGAATCGTATTTTTTCAGATGATGAGCTCAAAGGGGTTATGCAAACCAAAGAACGAGGGCTTTTTTCTTGGCTTACGAAGACAGATAATTATCAGGAAGAAATTTTAAAGGGAGATCTCGAAGCGCTGACCTATTTTTATCATATTAAAGGATATATTCAGATTAAAATTGATCTTCCTCAGGTGACGATTTCTCCCGATAAAAAATGGATTTATGTTTCCATCCCTATTGAAGAAGGGGATCCGTATCAAGTGGGGACGATTGATTACGCGGGGGATCTTTTATTTTCGAAAGACGATCTTAGGAAAGAGAAAAAAATTGAGCCCAACACACAATTTAATCGGGATTTGTTAAGACAAGAAGTGCTGCGATTGGCAGATAAATATAAGGATGAAGGTTATGCTTTTGCCAACGTCAATGTGCGTTCCAATATTCATGAAAACACAAAGAAGGTGGATTTAGTTTTTGATTTTGAAAAAGGCCAGAAGATTCGAATTGGCAACATCAATGTGTCCGGGAACAGTCAAACCCGGGATAAAGTCATTCGTCGGGAACTTTCCCTTCATGAAGGGGACTTATACAATGAAACTCAATTAAAAAAGAGTATCGATAAGGTGCGCGCTCTCGGTTATTTTAGTGAAGTGACGTATACCAAGCCTCAAGGGAGTTCTCTGAATATCTTAGATATTGATATTGCTGTTAAAGAACGATCCACGGGAGCTTTAACCGTTGGCGCCGGATGGAGCACGGTTGAAGGCATCATTGGAAATGCTCAAGTGTCTCACAATAACCTTTTTGGGCGAGGTCAGACGGTTGCTTTGAACGCGCAGCTTGCGGGAAAAAGCAGTACCATTTTTAGTCTGAGTTTTACAGAGCCATATACGTTAGATACCCATTGGAGCAGTGGATTTGACGCCTACAATGTGAAAACACATACACTAGATTTCGATGAAAAAAAAACGGGAGGAGATGTTCGAGCCGGTCATCCCATCGGGGAAAATATGAATGCCTACGGGACGTATAAATTAGAAAGTATTCAACTGGATAACATTGCTGCTGGACGAGAGGATGTTATTCAGGGGGCAGGGATGATTAGCTCTGTGATTGGTACCTTTGTGTATGATGTCCGGAACAATCGTTTTGAGCCTACGAAGGGGTACTATGATTCCCTTTCGTGTGAATGGGCAGGGGTAGGGGGAGATCATCATTTTGTCAAACCTATTTTTAATAGTCGTTTTTACACCCCTTCATTTTTAGATGGGACATTTCGAGTTAATTTGGAAGCGGGAGCTCTTGTTCGTACGACGTCTAAAGCAGCGCCTACCTCTGAACGTTTTTATTTAGGGGGGGTGAACTCCCTGCGAGGGTATCAACCATTTTCTTTGGGGACAAAAAAGTTAGATAAAAATGGAAAAGAAGTTCTCGTCGGAGGAGACCGGGAGGTTTTCAGTGATGTTGAATATGAAATTCCTTTGGTCGCTTCTATGGGAGTGAAAGGAGTTTTATTTTATGATGTGGGATCCGCGTTTGAAGGACTTGATATAGGAAGAATCAGGCAAGATGTGGGATTTGGATTTCGATGGTTCTCACCTTTTGGACCGCTGCGAGTGGAAATTGGTTTTCCAATTCTTCCCAAAGAAGGTGAGAAAAAACAAGTGGTGCAATTTGCCATTACACCACCGTTTTAAAAAATGGCAAAAAGGAGAAAAAAGTTATGAAAAAAAATATGTTTTTAGGTGTCATCGTTAGTCTTTTTATTTTTTCTGTGGGGAGTTTTTCTCAGAGTGCTCCACCCCCTGGCATGAAGATTGCGTATGTGGATGTCCAGCAAGCTATTCAGTCTGTAAAAGCTGGAAAGGAAGCTAAAAAACAGGTGGAAAAAGAGGTTGCCAAACGCAAAAAAGTTTTAGATAAAATGCGCCAAGATATTGATAAGCTGGAAGCTGAGTTTAAAAAGCAAGAACTGGTTTTAAGCGAAGAATCCAAGCAGAAAAAAAGAACGGAATACACTCAAAAAGTACAAGAACTTCAGGCTCAAATTGCTAAAAATCAGCAAGAAATGCAGCAAGAAGAGCAAAGGCTTCTTGATCCCCTTCTGAAAAAAATGAGTGACACGTTAAAGAAGCTCGCCAAAGAAAAAGGCTATGACATGGTGGTGATGAAAGGCGCGCTTTTGTACGCGGAAGACCAGCATGATTTGACGGATACCCTCATTAAAACCTTTGATAAGGAGTATCGATAATTAGGCATGTTTGAGCGGTTAACAGCTTTAGAAATTAGAAATTATCTTCCTCATCGATATCCTTTTTTACTGGTGGATAAAATTGAGAAGGTTATTCTAAGTTCTACATCTCCGGTGGGAGATCGGATCATAGGATATAAAGCTGTGACCCAAAATGAACCTTATTTTCAAGGACATTTCCCTGAGCAGCCTGTGATGCCTGGAGTATTGGTTTTAGAAGCTCTTGCGCAAACAATGGCTCTTTTGGTTTTTTATCACATTCCAAATGCCAAGGAGACACGGTATCTTTATTTGACAGGCATTGATGATGCAAAGTTTCGTCATCCCGTATTTCCAGGAAGTTTATTGCGGCTTGAGGTTGAGATTAAGAAAATTCGAAATCTAAAATTTTGTGTGGTCGAAACCAAAGCTTTTTTAGTCCAAGAATCAAAAAAGGAACTGGTCGCGCAAGCTCAAATTTCATCTGCCCTGGTTTCCAAGGAAAAGAAAAAAATATGATTCATCCATCAGCTGTCATTCATCCTGAAACCAAAGTGGCCCACGACGTAAAAATTGGGCATTATGTGGTTATTGGAAAAGGTGTGGAAATTGGAGAAGGGACGCACATTAAAGCGCACTCTGTTTTAGAAGGGCCGCGCTTAATTATTGGAAAATATAATGAGATTGGGCCGACTGCCAACTTAAAAAGTCATATCACGTTAGGGGATTATAATAAAATTCATCCCTTTGTCTCGCTGGGGGGAGAGCCTCAAGATTTGAAATTTAAGGGTGAAGACTCCACCTTAGAAATTGGGTCGCATAATACGTTTCGAGAAGGAGTAACTGTGAATCGGGGAACGGCTCATGGGGGGGGTGTGACAAAAATTGGAGATCACAATCTTATCATGGCCTATGTGCATGTGGCCCATGATTGTGTTTTGGGTGATCATGTTGTTTTGGCGAATAATGTTGCGTTAGCAGGGCATGTCACGATTGAGGACCATTCTATTTTAGGAGGTGTGGTTGGGATAGCTCAGTTTTGCAGAATTGGAAAATTTTCTTATATGGGAGGCTTTACGGGAACGAGCAAGGATATTCCTCCTTTTATGATTGCCGCGGGAAGTCCCCATGATATTAAGTTAAAAGGGGTTAACTCTATCGGGCTTAAGCGCTATGGGATCAATGATGAGACCATTCGATATCTTAAGGAGGCATTTAAAACTTTATTTTTAAGTGATTTAACATTTCAAGCAGCCTTATCAAAGGTTAAGCAGGAAATG
>JACPST010000218.1 GCA_016193165.1 Deltaproteobacteria bacterium | reverse complement strand
TTGGGTTTAGGTATGGAAGAAAAAATTTCTTATTTGATTCGCAATTTAAAGCAAAGTGATTGGAGGATAAAAAGCCAGGCCTACGCGGATTTGATGAATTTTTCTGATCCGAAGGCGGTTCCTCTTCTTTGGAAGGCCATGGATCCCACAGATGAGTTGTTGCTCATTTATTTTTGTCGTTGGGTTTCTAAAAATATGCTTTTAGAAGGAATTTCGTATCTCGTTCCTCTGGTAGATGATGCGCGATTGCGGATTTCTAAAGAAGCCGTGTTTTCTTTAGAAAGCCTGATCCGAAGTTCAAATGTTCCTGAAAAAGTCAAAGTGCGCCTTTTAATTGAGCTTCTTTTACGAGGGAAAGAAGCGGGACAGCTTTTTTCCGCTCGTATGTGCGCCAAGTATCGTAAGAAAGGAGGGGGGCCTTATTTGATCAAGGCGCTTCGTCAAAATCCTTCACCTCAAGTTCGAGTGGCATGCGCAGATGCTCTTCGTGAAAATCAAGATGAGCGAGCCATTCCGCATCTTGAAAGAGCTTTAGCCGACACAGATATTGATGTGCTCTATGCTGTTATTTTTGCTTTAGGAGATTTTGGGTTAGGCTATGTCCATTGGAAAGTGCTTCGGCCTTTTTTAAAAGATGCCAGAGTTACAATTCGCCATGTCAGTATTTGGACGATCGGAAGATTAGGAGGCAAAAAAGCATTTCAGGATCTGAGGGATGTTTTAAAAAACGATCCGAGCCCAGTCTGCCGTATGGAGGCCTGCAAAAGATTGGCTAGGATTTCATCCAGTAAAGTTGTTCCGGCCCTTTTGGAAAGGGCTTCTTTAGATTCAGACTCCAATGTTAAAAATATGGCGCATTTTTGTTTAGATAAACTTTCACCGAAAATTACTTTTAAACAATATTATCAGCTCAGGAAAAGTAAAGATCCGCATATTCGAGTGGAAGACTTTATGCAATTGGCTAAGACGCAGCATCTCAAAGCGCTTCGGTATCTTAGCCGGGTGTTGAGAGAAGAGAAAAATCTTCAACTTCAAGCGGCCGCGGCAGAAGCGTTAGGATATTTGGAAAGAAAAGAGACTATTCCTATTTTAAAAGAAGCGTTACTTTTGCATCCGGCCATTGCCTATTCTGCCATGGTGTCTTTAGCGCAGCTCATGGGGTCGGAAGAAATCCCGTTTATGTTGGATATTTTGAACAGCGGGAAAACATCCAATATGACTCAGCAAGTGATTTTAAAACATCTGCTGGCCAAGGCGAAGGATAAAAAAATATTTTTTATTCAGCCTCTGGTCGATACTTTAATTCAAAAACTTCATTCTGCGGATATTAATATTTCCTACCTGTCAGCAATGATCCTGGGAGAAAGCCGAGATTTGTCCGCCATTGTCCCTTTATTTGAGTTATCTCAAACGACGCAAGATCAGGAAGTCCAATTCCGATCCTTAAAAGCAATAGAAACTCTGATCGGAGAGGATATTTCAATGCTCCTCAAGCTTTTGACTCAAAAATTTATTACCCCGACCCTGTATGAGCATATTCTAAAATCTCTTTCTCTCTTTACGTGCAAAACTCAATATAAAAGAGGTACGCTCTTAAGACTTCTGATGCTCATGGAAACGGCTTTAGAGGAGCATCGGGTCTATTTTTTAAGCGCGGTTCATCATATCGCGGGAAAGGATATTGATATTTTGCTTGCGATTTTAAAACAGACAACGTGGTCGCCTTCCGTGACCTTGGATCTTTTTACCATGTGTGAGGGGCTCATCGAAGAAGGAGACCCTCAAAATTCTCTTTTGGCCATTGAAGCCTTTCAAAGAGGATTAAAGCATTCTGACGCTTTGGTGCGCAGAGCGGCGGCTCGAATGTTAGAAAAAATTTCTCAAGTTTCGGCTTTGGGAGATTTATTGAATTTGGTGTATCGTGATCAAGATCCAAAAGTTTCCCTCTATGCCAAGATCGCTGTTCGAACATTGGTGAATCACGCTCTATGACCGACGTGTGTCTTATTTTGGAAGGAACATATCCCTATGTCTCCGGGGGGGTGTCGGTCTGTGTGCATCAATTGATTAAAAATTTGCCCAACATTAATTTTTCAATTGTTCATATCTCGCCTTCGGGGGATTCGGTTAAAGAATTTAAATATCCCATTCCTAAAAATGTGAAAGAATTTCACGAGCTTTTTTTATTTGATTTTGATTTTCCTCCCCTGAGGCGTTTTAAAAAAAATCAATTGGCGCAAAAAGCAGTTTTTTTGCTCATTGAGTTTCATCGGCAGGCTCGAAAAGGCAATTTCTCTTTATTCCCCAGGCTTTATGAACTTTTTTTTCATCCCAAAACAAAAGTGTTTGAGATTGGGGATCTCTTATATTCTAAAGAATCATGGAAGGTGTTGACGCAGCTTTATACTGAGAGTGGTCTCCAAACAGATTTTGCGGATTTTTTTTGGAATGCGAGATTTATTTATTTACCTGTTTTTAAAATTTTATCCGCTCCAGTTCCCAAAGCTAAAATTTACCATACGATGTGCACAGGGTATGCAGGGCTTTATGGCGTGATGGCCAAATATCTTTATGAAAGGCCTTTTTTTCTGACCGAACACGGGATCTACACGGATGAACGAAAAATGGCTATTATGCAGGCTGACGGGCTTCCGACCTTGTTTTCTGAGTCGGAACTAAAAGCCAGGCGTGATCCTGGTTTTTTTAAGCAATGGTGGATTTCTTTTTTTGAGTTTTTAGGCGGGCTGACCTATCAGTCCGCGGATGTGATTACGACCATTACGAGCAGCAACAGGCTCAAGCAACTGAAGGCGGGGGCATTGCCGGAAAAAACAGTTTTGATTCCACATGGTATTGCCGAAGATTCTTTTACAAAATTTTCAGTCGAGGGCTGTCCCAAGAAAAAACATCCTAATACCTTTCGTATTGGATTTATGGGAAGGGTGGTATCCATTAAAGATGTTAAAACTTTTTTACGGGCTATTAAGATTCTTCAAGAAGAGACACCGAATATTGAAGTTCTCATTATGGGGCCGATGGATGAAGATGAAGCCTATACCCAAGAATGTATCTTGTTGTCAGAACTGTTGGGATTGGAGTCTGTGGTGGAATTTTTAGGCCCGGTTCCTCCAGAACACTATTATCCGACGCTGGATGTTTTGGTTTTGACCAGTATTTCAGAGGGGCAGCCCCTCGTAATTTTGGAAGCGGGAGTGTGCGGGGTGCCTGTGGTAGCAACCGATGTGGGGGCGTGTCGCGAGCTTTTGGAGGGACGCTCAGAAGAAGATAAAGAAATTGGACACAGTGGAATTGTTACAGCAATGGCCTCTCCGCGTGAAACAGCCCATGCTATTTTAAAAATATTGAAAGATGAATCTTTTAGAAAACAACTCGGAGCTGCCGCGGTTCGACGCGTCAGTCGTTTTTATCGGGAAGCAGATATTTTAGATCAATATCATTTGCTTTACCGGAGATATCTCTAAATGGCAGGGATCGGATTTCGACTTAAAAAAATTTTAGCTGATGACACCTATACCGGACTCATCAAAGGGTATTTTTTTGGATCGGTGCTTTCTTCGGGCCCCTGGATTTTTACGATTATCAGTCTTGCCGTCACTCAGCTCTTTTCGGCAAGATACTTAACCATTCAAGAAGCGGATACCTTTACCACCTCTATTACGTATACATTTGCCTTAAGCCTGATTACGTTTGGACTGATGGATGCGGTCATTACGCGCTATTTGGCCGATAAACTTTTTTTTAAAGAAGTGCGAATTTTATTTGCTTCCTTTATCTCCATTTTAAGTCCTGTGCTTTTGTTGCAAGTGACCTTGGCTTCTCTTTTGTATAGCTTTGCTGATTTTTCATGGAGCTACAAATTGGCAGGAATCAGTCTTCACGTGTTGGTTAGTTCTCTTTGGGTTGTGATGATTTTTTTAAGCGCGACAAAAAATTATATTGCCATTGCCATTTCCTTTTTGGCGGGGGCAATCGTGAGCGCTTTGGCCTCTATTGAATTTTCCAGAGATTTTGGAGCTGTCGGAGCTTTAGGAGGGGTGATTTTGGGCCAAGCTGTGATTTTGGGCGGGTTGGTGTGGCGGCTGTACCATGAGTTTCAGTTTTATCCCTTTTTTTCGAATGAAATTTTTTATTATTATCGAAAATATGCTTCTTTGATTTGGGTGGGCTTTTTATACAATGCGGGACTGTGGGTAGATAAAATTTTATTTTGGTTTTTGGGTCCTTCGATTCGTATTTCAGGTCCTTTTTACAGCGATGAGCTTTATGGATCCGCGCTTTATTTGTCCTATGTGACCATGATTCCGGCGCTCACTATTTTTTTAGTTAAGATTGAAACTTCTTTTTACATTGCATTTCGCGCCTTTTATCAAGCCATCGAAGCCAAAAAAGGATTGACGGAGATTTTAAAAATTAAAGAACAATTGATTCTTTCTTTACGCGCCTCTGCCCGGCTGTTAGTTACGTTTCAAATAGGGCTTTGTTTATCTTGTGTTGTTTTTGCCCCTGTGATTTTAAACTTTTTTAAATTGAGACAAGAGTTGGTGGCGATTTTTCAAATTGGAACCATTGGTGTTTTTTTCCAGGTCTTGATGGTCATGATGGGGATTATTATTTTATATTTTAATGGGATTCAAAAAGTCATATTTTTATACGCCGCATTTTTTGTGACCAACCTTCTTTTTTCTTTGCTGTCATTAAAATGGGGATTTCCAACGTATGGGTATGGATTTACAGCCGCATGCTTTATTGGCTTTATCATGGCCTATCGATTGCTTGAAAAACAAATTCAAAACTTTGATTATGAAACCTTTGTATATCAACCCATCATGTCTCCCAATATTTATAAGATTCAAGAAACAGAACCGCTCGAGCATGCTCAATTTAAAATGGAAACCAAAAGCGGTTAGTGTCTTCAAGATCCAGAAGAAGTTGTTGATAGACTTTTTGATTCAAGTCGCGATCATAGCTGACGACCGTGATTTCGGCGTCATTTTCTAAACTAAACGTATCGTGATTGAAACTTCCAATAGAAGCAACTACGCCATCCACATAAAAAATTTTAGAATGATTATAGCGGTTTTGATAAAGCCTGAGAGTCACTTTCGAATTTCTAAAGGGGCGATACCCTATCCAAAAATAATAGTGATACCACCCGGGTGCCCACCAACTGGTCGCAAAAGAATTGGTGAGAAGCGTGACTTGGACACCGCGACGAGCCGCATCTTTTAAGGCATTTTCAAATTCTTTGTTGAGCGCAACTTGATTGGCCGCCCAAAAAATATGGTGCTGAGCATTTTCGATAAGCTTTAAATAGTACCGATTGATATTTTTTTGGCCGGTGTAAGGCTCATTATATAAAAATCGCGCTTCACTGATGTGAAATTTTCTTTTTTCCGGGGAAAGATCCAAAGGAGGAAATTCTTCTACTTCGGGAGGAGGAGGAGAAATAGAAGGTTCCATGGTTTTCCAAAGATCACAAAAATGAGCGGCGATCATCCGGGCCGCGGGACCTTCGACATAGATATCCGTATCTCTCCATTCCATGAAATTTTTAGGAATAAAAGGGTAGCGTTCATCATAGAGATTTTGGCCTCCAAGCACAGCTTTCGCATCATCTACAACGATATATTTTTCATGCATGCGAATTTTCCAGGGAATGGGATCTGATTTAAGCGTTTGATTAAAATAGCCCAGATGAACTCCCTTGCGAGAGAGTTTCTTAAACATTTGAGGATCTAAGTTAGCGTTGAGGGAATCTATAATCACATAAACCTCAACGCCTTCCTTGGCTTTTTGAATGAGGATTTCCACAAATTCTTTAATAGTGGGATCGATATATCTTAAAAAAATCATGGCTGTGATAAAGATGGTTTCTTTAGCGCTTTTAACAAGTTCAATTTTCTTCTTGAGAGAAGGCTCCGCGTCAATCAAAAGCTCGAATTGATTACCGTAGGTGACTTGAGAGTGGGTGAAAGTGTCTGCGTCCGTTTGAAATTCAGATTGGAGGAAAGGATGGTTAGGGTCGTATTGAAACTCCGGCCATTTGGCAAAACTGTACCAAGGAAGAAGAAAAAGCAGACCAAAGATAAATATCTTTGAAATCACACTCATAACGATATGCCCATCTCTATTTATATAAGTTTTAGCCCTGTCCAGCAAGTAAATCTTTAAAAGCCTTTGTGATGGGGGAGGAGTGTGCCATCGAGCTCGCGTGAGCCAATCGTAGGAATAAATCCATGTTTACCGCAAAGCTCGTAAAATTTTTTAATTTTTTCAATATTTTGAATATAGTCAATGACTAAAACCAATTTTCCTCGTTTCTTAAATTCCAGTAGATTTTCGATGATGTCTTTTTGTGGATTTAGGGAGTTATTCATTTTCTTTGAGCCAAAGAAAAATAAATCTTCCTGGCCGATACCATCGATGGAGTTAAAATAAAGGTCTGTTTTTTTGGAGTGCCGAAAGAGACTGCTTCCATTTTGAGGGAAAACAAAAAAATGAGGATTTTTCTTTTTGGCATACGCCGAAAGCCCGGCAATCAAATCTACCATATCATCTGCTGCTTGTGGTCTTTCTCCACTTCCTCCCATTTCTTTGGGGCCAAAGTGCAAATACGCATCGACAATATCTAAATAGACGCCATCAAATCCCGCGTCTAAAATACGATCGAGCCAGCTTTTTCGAAATCCCATTGGATTTCCATAGATAAATTTTTGCCATTCGGCAAGCCAATAGCGCGCTTTATAAGCTCCGGGCCAATCAGGGTTGGGGCTTTCAATGATGTTTTTGGGCAAAACTCTAAAATAAAACCTAAAATCGCTGGCTTCTCCAATGCTCATGTAGGCGAGAACTATTTTTCTTTTTTTTTGAAGACGCTCAATATCTTTTCTTTTAAATTCTAGTTTATATCCGCCATCTCCGGAGTAATCGATGACATAGAGGTCATAGGGTGTATCCACAATCTGATCGATGGTTAATGGATGGCCTTCTTTGATGGCAAGCCTGGGTCCTTGGAGTACATACGCCCATCGTTTTATCTTCATCAAATCTTTGCGGGTGGAAGAGGGTGTTTTCTGTGGCGTACATCCTAGGAAAACAAAAAGAAGAAGGAAGGGAACATTGTATTTCATCTTAGAATAACATATAAGTTCCGAGACGTTTATGGAAACAAAAAAGATGATGTATTTTGACAACGCGGCAACGACGTTTTGTTTGCCCAAGGTGGCAGAAGCTCTATACCACTTTCTTCAAACTCCCCATGGAAATCCCTCGGGGGCGCATCATTTGGCTTTTAAATCTTCTCAAGTCATTAAAAAAAGCCGAGAATTCTTTGCTTCTCATTTTAAGGTGAAACCTGAAGGTGTGATTTTTACGGCCAGTGGGACGGAAGCCAATAATCTTGCTCTTTCAGGTGTTTTACAAAAAATATCACCAAAAGAAAAAAAGATTATTTTAACTACACCCCTTGAGCATTCGTCTGTTTTAAAAACTCTGGAAATTTGGGCCCAAAGAGGATTTGAACTTCAGTTTTTAAAAGTGGATCGAGAGGGATTTGTAAATTTAGAAGATTTGGCCCAAAAGCTTTCTCCAAGCGTAGCTTTGGTGTCTGTCATGGCGGTGAATAATGAGCTTGGGACGATTCAGCCGATTGAAAAGATTGGAAGTCTTCTGAGAAGGAGTGACTTTATGGTCCCTTTCCATGTGGATGCGGTGCAAGC
>JACPST010000167.1 GCA_016193165.1 Deltaproteobacteria bacterium | reverse complement strand
TCGCGCTATACGGAGCGGGGCAAGATTAAAGTTTCCGCCAGCACTGAAGAGTCTTATCTTTTATTTTCCGTTGAAGATACAGGGGCAGGGATGAATCCCGAAAGACTTTTAACCATTTTTGATGAATTTAATACCCATGTTCAAAGTGTGCCCGGGGAAACAGGATTGGGTTTGGCCATTTCTAAGCGCTTTGTCACGTTTTTAGGAGGAGAAATTCGCGTAAAAAGCGCGAAAGGGAAAGGGACGATATTTACGGTTAAAATTCCGTTTATCTATCAAAAGGAGATTGCGGAAGAAAAACTTTTAGAGGCCGCCTGACATGAAATCTAAAATTTTAATTGTCGATGATGTGAAAGAAAATGTGGATATTTTAAACCAGTATTTTAGCGCCAAGGGATTCCAGACGGTCTTAGCGTACGGCGGAATGCAAGCCGTCGATAAAGCTGAACGAGAATGTCCAGATGTGATTTTGCTCGACATTATGATGCCGGATATGGACGGATTTCGAGTGTGTGAAATCCTAAAAAAAGAAAGAACACATTTTAAAAACATTCCCATTATTTTAGTTACAGCTAAAGAAGATATCGAAAGCAAAGTCAAAGGGTTATCTTTAGGGGCGGAAGATTATGTTACAAAACCCTTTGATATTCAGGAGTTAGAGGCCAGAGTCCGAAGCGCTCTTCACTTAAAAAAGGCGCTCGATGAACTCAAGGAACTCAATGAACTCAAAAACCAATTTTTAGGGATGGCCAGCCACGATATTAAATCTCCAGTCTCCCGAATTGAAAAAACAGTGGAGGCGATTCTTAAGAATAAAGCTTCTCTACAGCCTGAACACTTAGAACAAATCGAAAAAATTAAAGAAGAAGCCCAGGGGATTTTTAATTTGATTTCTGATCTTTTAAATGTGGTCAAAATTGAAACCGGAAAGATGGGATTAGAGCTTGAAAAAGTTGCCTTAGATAAGCTTGTGGAGGAAGTGTTTCGAATGAACCAAATGGCGGCGGAGGCAAAAAAGATAGCCATTGATGTTCAAATAGATAAAGAAGTTCCTAAGATTTTAGCCGATCCGGCCAGGCTCTTAGAGGTTTTAGAAAATTTACTGACCAATGCCATTAAATTTACTCCCTTGGGTAAAAAAATTACGATTCATTTAAAGAAAGTCAAAGGAGGAATCGAACTTTCTATCAGTGATGAAGGAGTTGGGATTCCTAAAAATGAACTTTCTCGACTTTTTGATCGCTTTGCCAGGCTTTCTCCTCAGCCCACGCAGGGTGAGAAGGGAACAGGTCTTGGACTTTCCATTTGCAAACAAATTGTGGATCTTCACAAAGGTAAAATTGACGTTCAAAGTGAAGTCAGCAAGGGAACCACATTTACAGTCTTTCTTCCCTCCTAAAATCATGATATGAGCCTAAGGTATGGCTCAATCCTGGATTGTTACCTCTGATCCCCATGTGACCTTTCGCTTTCAAACTGAATATCAAGAGGCTCGTTCTGTCATTTTTCCTTTTGAGCAATTGGTTTATCGTACAAGCTTTTTGGCAAGTTTTTTGGGTCTTTCTCCTTCAGCACAGAGGCTTTTAACCCCCTACGATCAGCGTTTGTATTTAAAAAAATTGCGTGAAACTCTTTTTCCCAATTGGCAGGCGCCTTTAGAATTTGAAGGAGCCGCAAAAGAGCTCTTTAGATCTTTAAAAGATAAAAGAATATCCCCGCCGGACTTTATGAAAGCGGTTCTAAGGTTTCCAGATCATTTTTTAAAATTGGCTAAGCTCTATGAGGCCTATTCTCAAAAGAAAGAGGTGTTCGACGAAGAAGATTTTTTAGAATGTGCGATTCAAAATCTTAAAAACCCCTCTTTTAAAACTCATGAAAAATTTCCTTCTCAAATACTGGTTTTGGCCTATCGGCTTTCAGATCTCCAAAAAGAATTTTTAGAGGTGCTTGCCAAGAGAGTTGAAATTGAGCAGTTGTCTATCGCGGGACTTGAAAAGTCAACTCAAGTCCCTTCTGTTCTTGAAACTCAAACGCCTGAACAAGAAGTAGATCTGATTTGCGCGCACCTTGAAAAAAATCTTCATGCGGGGATTTCTGCTTCTTCTCTTTTTGTATTCTGTACGAGGCTCGCGGATTACAGGCAAGAGCTGGAATCTGTTTTAGGGCGCGCGAACATTCCTTTTTCTTTCTGGAATTCGTCAGAAGAAAATCATGAGCGTGTGTCCCTCTTAGAATGGCATCCCAATACGATGGTTTTTCCCAACATGAAGAGGGTGTTTCTATGCGGGGCGTTCTCGTTCCCCCTGTCTCCTTCTTTTTTAAGTGATGAAGAAAAGGGACATTTGAATCAGGTATTTCAAACTGTTGTATTTAAGACTCAAAGTGACCACAAAGAAGAAACCAAAAACTTGCTTCATGGGCTAGAAACCCGATGTCAAAAATTATGGTTGACCTATGCCCATCGCCCCGCGGCGGTGTTCGAGGAGTTTTTAAAAGAATCTCCTCAGATTTCGGTGACAGAGTATCGTTCTAAAAAATCTTCTGTTTTGGAATCTCAAAAGAAAGAACGTTCTAGAATTCTTTCTTTTTCATCCCAAAACAAGACTGATTTTTTGCCTAAAATTTATTCCATTCGCTCTTTAATCCAGTACCAAAGATGTCCTCATGGATTTTTACTCAAAGAATGTCTTAATCTTCATCCCGAAAAAAAAATAGGCCCAGAACTAACGACGCAAGAAGAAGGAGAATGGATTCATGATATTTTGTATCGCTATTTTTCCAAATCTCTTTCTTTAGAAGAAGCGATGAGTGAAAGCGCCTCTATTTTAACCGGCCGATTCCAAAAAGAGCTTTTAGAGCCTGACCGGAAACGGATGACCAAACTTTTGAAGGATTTTTTAGAAGAAGAAAAGGTGTGGCGCGCTAAAAGTCGTTTTACTCCACGGTATTTTGAACTGGCCTTTGGAACGCGGGCTCAAAAACCTTTAGAGCTTGCGTGGAAAGGAAAAGTCCTTTTTCTTCGAGGGAAAATCGATCGAGTGAATGTGGATGAAAAAGCCAAAGAATTTGAAATAATTGATTATAAAACAGGCTCTACCGTTCCTTCGACCAAAGAGGTGATGGAAGGGAAAAGTTTTCAGCTGACTTTGTACGCCATGGCGATGGAGCAGTTTTTTTTACCTGGTTTTACTCCTTCTCGGGGATTTTTTTATCGCGTTAAAGAGTGTGATGTTAAAAAGGGCTTTCTATGTGAAACGAAAGAGGAATGGCAGATCTTAAAAGAAAAAACACTTTCAGAAGTTTTTTCTTTGGTTGAAAAAATTAAAACTTTTTCTTTTCCGGCCACACCCCAGAGGTGTTATGCGGCGTGCGAGCTCAAAAATATGTGTGAGCAAGTTTAAAAATATTTGACTCCTTTCTTTCTTTTTTAGTACGCTTCTAAAAAGCGTATGAATAAAGCTAAGCTTGTAGAAACTTTTGCCCAAAAAAATAATCTTACAAAAACCCACTCCAAAAAAATTCTAAATATCCTCATTGAGACCATCCAAGAAACTCTCAAAAAAGGAGAAGAGGTTAGAATTTCTGGATTTGGCAAATGGTATGTGAATCAGCGAAATCCGCGTGTTAGTAAAAATCCTCAAACGGGTGAGGCTATCCACATTGCTGCCTTTAAGACCCCAGCTTTCAAAGCCAGCAAGTCTTTGAAAAATTTGTTCTAGCAGACTGTTGAAATAGACTTTCCTTTCACTATTACTAGTGATACACAGTTTCTGTGGATAAACAGTTTTTTTCTGTGGTTTTGGGTCCCTAATCTTTGAATATTATTTCATTTTTAGGAAATTGTCTTTTTTTTAGTCATGAGTGAAATACAAGAAGTTTCTCTCACCGCAAAGCAGTACCAGATCGTGCATACAAAAGTTCCTCGGCTTGTCATTGAGGCTTAGCCTGGCTCTGGAAAAACGCGCATCTTGGTTGAACGTCTGGTGGCGGGTTTGCAGAAAGATGGTTTTAAGCCGCCTCAGCTCGTGGCGATCACCTTTACAGAAAAGGCAGCGCAAGAAATTAAAGATCGTGTGGTGGCGTGTGTTGGGCGCCTTGGGTCAGCGACCCTTCCCCAACAGGCTGTGGATCAACTTTGGGTTTCTACTATTCATGGGTTTTGTCGTCGTATTCTAAAAGAACATGCCTGGGAGGCGGGGCTGTCGACCACGTTTTCTGTTTTGTCTTCCGAACAAGCTTTTTTTTTAAAAAATAAGGTTTTTCAGGAAACCTTTCAGAAGCTTTTGCAGGCAAAAGATCCAGCGTTTTCGTTTTTATTAACAGAATATGGTTTTTATAAATTGAAATCTTTGGTCAAGGGGCTTTATGAAAAAAGATTTCAGTTGAGAACTGTTCAAAAAGTCCCTTCGTCTTCAGCCCGGATTTTAGACCCCTTATTTTCTGTTTTTCACAAGATAGAATCCGAGTATCAGACTCAAAAAAAGCAAAAGAATGTGTGTGATTTTGATGATCTTTTGTGGAACTGTTTTGATCTTTTGAAGTCGCATCCAGCGCTTTTAAAGCACTATCGGAAGCTCTTTAAACTCATATTGGTTGATGAATTTCAAGATACCAATGATGTTCAGCGATTGATCATTGATCTTTTAACTCAAGAACCTCAGTGCCCTTTTTTAATGGTGGTGGGAGATCCTAAGCAATCCATTTATCGATTTCGAGGGGCCGATGTGTCTCTTTTTTATGAAGTTAAGGAAGATATTTTAGAGCATCAGGGATTTTGTTTTGAGCTTTTAGAAAATTTTCGAAGCCACAAGACGTTGATTGAATTTACCAATACGCTTTTTCAACCTTTGTTGGGGGAAGCTTTTATTGCCTCTGAACCCACACGGATGGAGCCCCGAACAACTCCTTCGATCGAGTATTGGACACGAAAAGAAGAAGAAGGAGAAGATCTTTCTTCTGAAGGGTCGCTGACCCAAGAAGCGCGAAAAAAAGAGGCGGCATGGTTATCGGCGCATTTGAAAAAGCAGGGAAAATGGGGGGGGGCCAACATCGCTATTTTATTTCGAGCGATGACGTTTAGTCCTTTGTATGAAGAGACCAAAGTCGAGAGATCCCAGAACTGGTGGCGCTTTTGAAATGGGCATTAAATCCTTCAGATGATTTTTCTTTATGGACCGTGCTTTCAGCTCCGTGGAGTGGACTTTCTTTAAAAACGCTGGGTGTTTTAGCCCAAGCTCGCGCTCAAAATCATTCATCTTTAGAAGCACTTTTAAAACGGTGGGATACCCTTCCTCATCTTTCAAAATCTGAGGCAAAGCGTGAAGGAAAAAAAGTTCAGAAATTCCTTTTTGCGCTTCAAAAACTGGCATGGGCCAAGGAGCGTATGTCTTTGGAATCCTGGTATCGAAATATTGCGCCAGACACCCTTCGAGGGCGAAGATTTTTAAAACTCATCCGAGAGTTTGAAAAACAAAATCCAGACTTTCAGTGGGTTGAGTTTTTACACTATATGGAAGCGCTGCAAGAAGAGGAGATCGTAGCTTCAGAACCTTTGGAAGAGTCGTCTGAAGAAGGGGTGAGGCTTCTTACCGTGCATCAAGCCAAGGGGCTTGAGTTTGATACCGTGTATATTCCAGATTTGGGGTATTTGCCCCGGAAAGATTCTCCCTTGCTTCTCATTGACAAAAAAATTGGGATTGGGCTAAAAGAAGACTCTATTTATACGGAGATTAAGAAAAAAGAACGTGAATGTGAAAGGGAAGAATCCAAGAGACTTTTTTACGTGGCTGTGACGCGCGCGAAAAATAAACTGGTTTTATCCACAGGAAACCCTAAAGCGCGAGCCGGCAGTTGGGCGTCATTTATTGAGAGTTCTAAACCTTTGTTAAAATCTGTGATGTGCGAAGCAACGTTTTTATGATTCATGAACCCTATCAATATTTTAAAGGATTGTTTGAAGGCGCGGACAAAACGATTTTAACCTATCAATCGTGGCGGCCCGTTTTTTGCGACAAGGTGATGGTTTTTGTCCATGGCTTAGGAGAGCATTCCGGGCGGTATCAAAATTTAATCAATGCTTTTGCGCATAAATCCATGGCGTTTTATGGGTATGACCAGAGAGGACATGGGATTTCTCGAGGAAAGCGGGGCCATGCGCCGGGACTTCATGTTTTGGCCGACGATTTGGGAAAATTTTTAAGGTTGGTTTCGATTCATGAAAACAATCGCCCCATTTATCTTTTTGGGCATAGTTTCGGAGCTTTGGTATGTTTGCAGTATCTGGTGGATGCCTCCCGCAAGCATGGAGTGGTTCCTCACGGAGTGATTCTTTCTAATCCGATCTTAAAGTTGGCGCTCGAAGTTCCAGTGTGGAAAGAAAAACTTGCGGAGGTGTGCGCGAAGGTATGGCCCAGTTT
>JACPST010000048.1:4981-10845 GCA_016193165.1 Deltaproteobacteria bacterium | reverse complement strand
CTTGACGCCAAGCGCCAGTTTGCCCGTGTAGGTTTTCGGTCCGCTCTTTAACCCGATCGGCTGGTTGCCTTCTCCACCGCCATGAGGGTGATCAATAGGATTCATTGCAACTCCTCGTACGGTAGGTCGAATTCCTAACCAACGTTGGCGTCCGGCTTTTCCAATAATAACATTTTCATGATCCAAATTTCCAACCTGCCCAACTGTTGCCCGACAGCTTGCCAAAATTTCTCGGACTTCACCGGAAGGAAGTTTTAATTGAACAACTTCTCCTTCCTTAGCCATCAGTTGTGCCGCTGATCCTGCGGAACGCACAATTTGTCCACCACGCCCTTTGTGTAATTCCACATTGTGCACCATCGTTCCTAGAGGAATAAACTGCATCGGCAAACAATTTCCTGGCCGAATATCTGCAGAATCACCAGAAACCACAGAATCCCCTATTTTCAATCCTTCGGGAGCTAAAATATATCGCTTTTCACCATCTTTATAATGAAGAAGAGCAATTCGCGCGGATCGATTTGGATCATATTCCAAAGCGGAAACTTGAGAAGAAATATCTAGTTTATCTCGTCTAAAATCAATGATGCGATATTTTCTTTTATGTCCCCCTCCTTGGTGACGTACCGTTAATCGTCCTAAGTTATTTCGCCCCCCCCACCTTTTTAAAGTTTCAATCAGTCGCTTTTCAGGTTCTTTTTTGGTCAAATCTTTGGAGTTGATCACTCCATAAAAGCGCCGAGCTGGGGACGTGGGTTTATAATTTCTTACTGTCATAAAAAAATCTCTTACACTCCTTGAACAAGTTCAATCTTGTGCCCTTCTTTAAGCGTGACATACGCCTTTTTCCAATTGGGCATTTGTCCTATGGTTCGACGATATGTTTTTGTTTTTCCTCGGACAATTAAAGTTCTAACGTTTTTCACTTCTACTTTAAATAACACTTCTACCGCATTTTTAACTTCTACCCGATTGGCTTCTTTTGCGACCTCAAAAACATATTGATTCAGAGCCGCTGTTAATCCTGTTCCTTTTTCAGTAACTAAAGGTTTTTTAATCACATCCCATTTCGTTTTCATGACTGCAACCTTTTTTCAATTTGTAAAATAGCGGGCTCAGACACAATCACATTTTTAAACTTTAAAAGATCGTACACGTTCACACCTTCTGGCTTTAAAAATCTAAACGATCGTAAATTCGCGGAAGATTTTTGAAGATTTTCATTTTGAATATCGATAATCAACCCTTTTTCTAACGAAAATTTCTTCAAAAGCTGTGCTACATTTTTTGTCTTCACTTGATCCCATTTTAAATCTTTTAAAACAGTGAGAGTATTTTCACGGCATTGCATACTCAGAGTCGTTCGAAGAGCTCCCTTCCACGCTTGTTTAGAAAGTCCATACTCATATTTTCGAGGCTTAGGACCAAAAGCAACCCCTCCTCCAACTTGATGAGAATCACGTGACGATCCTTGACGAGCTCGTCCTGTCCCTTTTTGTCGAAAAGGCTTAGCTCCTCCTCCCCTCACTTCTGCTCGTGTTTTGGTTGAAGCTGTTCCTTTTCTCGAGCTCCTTCTTTGAGCCATCACGGCATCATAAATGAGATGTCTTTTAAGAGGGACATTAAACACTCGATCATCGAGATTTAAATCCCCAACTTTTTTCTTTGTTTTATCATATACAGCAATAACTGGCATTGACTTAACTCCGTTGACTTTTTCGAATCTCTAAAAGGCCTCGGGAAGCGCCAGGCACCGCCCCATGAAGAACCAAAAGATTTTCGTCTTTTAAAATATCCACCACTCTCACATTGAGGACCGTGCAGGTATCCACTCCATAATGACCTGGCATTTTTTTTCCTTTAAATACATGCTTAGGATAGGTATGGTTACCGATGGAGCCTCCTCTTCTATGAAACCGGGATCCATGGGCTCCTGGGCCTCCTTGAAAACTCCATCTTTTTACTCCTCCTGAGAAACCATGTCCTTTGGTTGTCCCACGAACATCCACAAAATCTCCAGGCTTTAAAAAATCAAGGGGCATCGCCTGTCCTGCCTTATACTGCGATGGATTTTCAACCTTAAATTCTCTAAGCCACCGTGTGGGTTTGGTTTGAGCTTTTTCAAAATGCTTTTGTAAAGGCTTACTGACTTTCCGAATAGATTTTTCTCCAATCCCAACTTGAACAGCCTCATATCCATCTTTTTCTTTATTTTTAAGTTGGACAATTGCACACCCTGCCGTATTCACCAAGGTCACAGGAACTCTTTCTCCCTCAGAAGTAAAAACCTGGCTCATTCCAACTTTAATTCCCAAAATCCCACTCATAATTTGATCTCTACATCTATTCCAGAGGAAAGTTCTAGTTTCATCAAGGAGTCCACTGTTTGTTGCGTGGGCTCAATAATCTCAAGAAGTCTTTTATGCGTTCTGATTTCAAATTGTTCGCGTGACTTTTTATCTATATGCGGAGAACGAAGAACACAAAATTTATTAATTTCGGTTGGAAGAGGAATAGGTCCAACAATACGAGCTCCCGTCTGTCTGGCTGATTCCACAATCTCTTGAACAGATTTATCCAAGAGAGCGTGATCAAACGCTCTGAGCCGAATTCTAATTTTTTGTGTTTGTGCGTCCATAGGTTACTCTACAATTTGGGTAACGACACCCGCTCCCACTGTTTTTCCACCTTCTCGAATCGCAAACCGCAGCTCCTTTTCCATCGCAATCGGCGTAATCAGCTCTGCATCTACCGTCACACGGTCCCCAGGCATCACCATCTCTGTTCCTTGCGCAAGTGTCACGCTCCCGGTCACATCTGTTGTCCTAAAATAAAACTGCGGCCGATATCCATTGAAAAAGGGCGTGTGCCTGCCACCCTCTTCCTTGGTTAAAACATAAATCTCTGCCTTAAACTTCTTATGCGGCGTAATAGTCCCAGGCTTAGCTAACACTTGTCCTCTTTCTACCCCATCTTTATCTATCCCCCTTAGAAGTGCTCCCAAATTATCCCCAGCTCTCCCCTCATCCAAAAGCTTCCTAAACATCTCAATTTGGGTCACTACTGTTTTTACCGTAGGCTTAATCCCTACAATCTCTACCTCTTCCCCAGGTTTTACAACCCCTCTCTCTACTCTCCCCGTAGCCACCGTTCCTCGTCCTGAAATCGAAAATACATCTTCCACAGACATTAAAAAAGGCTTATCCATATCTCTCTTGGGCTCCGGAATTTGACTATCTACTGAATCCATCAGCTTTTGAATCGATTGAGCTCCTAATTCCCCACTATCCCCCTCTAAGGCTTTAAGAGCACTCCCTCTTACAATCACCGCATTGTCCCCATCAAACTCATATTTGTTTAAAAGATCTCTCACTTCCACTTCCACCAAATCCAAAAGCTCTTTGTCATCCACCATGTCTACTTTATTTAAAAATACAATAATCTTTGGCACCCCTACTTGCCGAGCCAAAAGAATATGTTCTCTTGTCTGCGGCATCGGACCATCCGCTGCTGAAACCACTAAAATAGCTCCGTCCATCTGCGCAGCTCCCGTAATCATGTTCTTCACATAATCCGCATGACCAGGACAATCTACGTGCGCATAGTGTCTCTTATCCGTCTCATATTCTACGTGACTAACGGCAATCGTAATCCCTCGCTCTTTTTCCTCAGGAGCCTTGTCAATCTTATCAAACGCTAAAAACTCGGCTAACCCCTTCCCACTTAACACCTTCGTAATCGCCGCTGTTAACGTCGTCTTGCCATGATCTACGTGCCCTATCGTCCCTATATTAATGTGTGGCTGCTATCGTCCCTATATTAATGTGTGGCTTCTTCCTCTCAAATTTCGCCTTAGACATATTTTATCCTCCTCAGTTTATACTTTCTAATTTCTATCCCAAGCCCACGACCGGGATCGAACCGGTCACCTCTTCCTTACCAAGGAAGTGCTCTGCCAACTGAGCTACGTGGGCGAAAAATGGAGCGGGAAACGGGGCTCGAACCCGCGACCCTCAGCTTGGAAGGCTGATGCTCTACCAACTGAGCTACTCCCGCATCACTTCCCCAATAAAATTTTTTAAACCATGGAGAGGGGAGGATTCGAACCTCCGAAGGCTTGCGCCGTCAGATTTACAGTCTGATCCCTTTGGCCACTCGGGTACCTCTCCCTATCCGAATCTCAGCTGGCGATGGGATTCGAACCCGCGACCTGCTGATTACAAATCAGCTGCTCTACCAACTGAGCTACGCCAGCACTAAATTTTCGCGCTCAAAGACCTTCGCAAAATACACTTATGGTAAACCTTGTTACTCTATTCAGATCGAAACTAAAAATCAAGATTTTTTTATTCTTTTATGCGCTGACGCACCACTTCAAAAAGAGCAATGCCTCCTGCGACAGAAGCATTCAAAGAGTCCATCCCTCCCACCATAGGAATTTTAATAAGTTGATCGCAATTTTCTCTCACAAGACGTCTCAGCCCCTGCTCCTCATTGCCTACCACCAGCGCTATCGCTTGCAGCCCAGGCATCTCATATAAAGAGGCTTCTGCCTCTGCCGCCAAGCCTATGACCCAAACGCCTTCTTTTTTCAAACGATCCAACGCATAGTTAATATTAGCCACGGCAATCACAGCCACATGCTCCATTCCTCCAGAAGAAGTTTTAGCAACAGCAGATGTCAAAGGAGATCCTCCTCGTTTAGGAAGAATAACCGCATGGACTCCCGCGCACGCCGCGGAACGAATGAGCGCGCCCACATTGTGAGGATCTGTGATTTCATCTAAGACTAAAAAAAATCCTGAAACTTCTTGCGTTTTCAGTTGAGACAAAATGTCATCTAAGGAGCTTTCTTTTTTCATTCGGACTTCCGCGACAATTCCTTGATGGTTCATTTGACGAGCCCACTTAAACCATGACTCTTCTTTATAAAGAATGGGAATATGAAACTGTTTTGCAAGATTTAAAATTTTTTCTAAATTTTTAATCGTTCTATTATTTGCAACAATAATTTCTCTTACATCTTGAGGACGCATTTTTAAGATTTCCGAAATGGAATGAATCCCAAAAATAAAATTTTTCATGAAGAATAGTGTTCGATGGTTTGTTTTAAAAGGCTGACAGGATTTTTCGCCTGAAAAAGAGAGCGTCCCAATACCAAAAAATCAGCCCCACTCTGAAGAGCAGCCTCAATCCCGGATGATCTTTTCTGATCTTCTTTTAAAATCTTCCGTTCTTCTAGACGAATCCCAGGAGCTACAACCAAAAATTTTTCTCCACACTCTTTTTTTATAGATTTTGCTTCCTGAACAGAACATACCACCCCATCCATTCCTCCTTTTTGGGCAAGTTTTGCATATTGCAACACCAATTGCTTTAAAGGAAGAACAATCCCAATATCTTTAAGATTTTGTTCAGAAAAACTTGTTAGAACGGTCACAGCAATCAGCAAAGGCTTATGCTGAGAAGATCTCTGATCAATAGCTTCTCTTGCCGCTTGCATCATCTCAAGGCCTCCCATGGCATGAATAGTGAGCATAAAGACACCCAGCTCAGAAGCTTCACGACATGCTCCTGCTACAGTATTAGGAATATCATGATATTTTAAATCTAAAAAAACTTGTCCTCCTTGCCGGTGAATATCCCGAATAATTTGGGGACCCGCAGATGTAAAAAGTTGTTTGCCCACTTTAAAAATTTTTACAAAGTCCATGAAGCGATCTACCCACTGAAGCGCTTCTTGAACTTCAGAAAAATCAAGAGCTAGGATTAGTTTTTTTGAAAAGCTCATCGCGCACTTTCATCAGTTCTGGAAGGACTTGGGCAAGAGGAACTAATTTTTCTTCTTTTTCTTGTCGCAACTT
>JACPST010000048.1:0-4959 GCA_016193165.1 Deltaproteobacteria bacterium | reverse complement strand
TCCCTAATACATCAATATCTTTAAATTTTACTCCCTCACTTTCATCTTTATCATTATAGAGGACTTCTACTCCTTTGGATTCCAGTTCCTTTTCTATTTGTTCTGCATGCTGAGTAATCTCGGCATTTGAACCTTGAATTGGAATCACCGCCACTTCAAAGGGAGCAATAGAGATAGGCCACAAAATTCCATTCTCATCATGGTTTTGTTCAATGGCAGCAGCTGCCGTTCTACCTACCCCAATCCCATAACATCCCATCTCAAAATATTTTTTCTGTCCTTCCTTATTTAAAAATGTCGCGTTCATGGCTTTACTATATTTATCTCCCAGATAAAAAACATGCCCCACTTCAATCCCTCGATAACTTTTAAACTTTCCTTTGTGACACTTGAAACACGACCCATTGGATTTCTTTTGAATAAGGTTGGCATTGGCCGTATACTGACACTGATCACAGGATAAAACTTCATCTTCTCCCGATTGTGCCAATACATGAAACTCATGAGAAAGAGAGCCTCCAATATCACCCGTCTCTGCTTCTACCGCCCGAAACTCCAGCCCACATCGTTTAAAAATCCTGTGATAGGCTTTTTTTTTTTTTTTTAAGGGCATACTCTGAAGACTCATGAAAACTATACCCCTCTTTCATCAAAAATTCTCGCCCTCGCATGAGTCCAAACCGGGGCCGAGTTTCATCTCGAAATTTTGTTTGAATTTGATACAGGTGAAGGGGCAACTGCTTATAAGATTGGATAAAGTTCCTGACAATGTCTGTGATCACTTCTTCATGTGTAGGTCCTAAACAAAAATCTTGTTCATTTCGATCTTTAAGTCTGACCAATTCTTTTCCCATTTTTTGCCAGCGTCCACTTTCGATCCAAAGCTCCGCGGGCTGAAGCACGGGCATTAAAAGTTCTTGAGCACCCGCCCGATTCATTTCTTCTCGAATAATGGTTTCAATCTTTCGAATCACTCGATATCCCAAAGGCAGGTAACTAAAAATTCCAGAGGCTATTTTTTTGATCATCCCTGCGCGAAGCATGAGCTGATGAGAAATCACTTCTGCTTCAGAGGGCACATCTCTTTGACAATACACAAAGGTTCGAGAAAGCTTCACGGATTTTTCTTGTCTTTCGAGTTTTTTGGCAGTTGCAGCGTAGAAATTTGAGTCATAAGCGTTTGAAAAAGATCACTTTCAGGGACTTTAGAAGCTGTTTTTCCATCAATATAAAGAAGCCCTTCTTTTTTTCCCCCTGCAATCCCTACGTGAGCTTCTCTGGCTTCTCCCGGTCCATTCACTGCGCATCCCATCACAGCAATTTTAAGAGGTGTTTTTAAATGAGACACAGCTTTTTCTACGCGATTGGCTAATTCCACAACGTCAATTTCTGCTCTCGCGCATGAAGGACAAGCAATAATATCAGGACCAAAGGTTCTTAGGCCCAAAGATTTTAAAATTTCTTTAGCCGTTTTAATTTCTTCTTTGCAATCGGCTGTTAAAGATACCCGAATCGTATCCCCAATTCCATCGGCCAGGAGCGCTCCAAAGGCCACCGCAGATTTAATGGATCCACTAAAAGATGGACCAGCTTCTGTCACTCCCAAATGCAAAGGATAATCCACTTGTTTGGAAAGATTTCGATATCCATCAATCGTCGTTCGCACATCGGAAGACTTCATAGAAATTTTAAAATTGGTATATCCTTCTTTTTCAAAAAATTCGACATACCGCACAGCGCTTTCCACTAAAGCTTCAGTAGTCGGATACCCATATTTATCTAATAAATCTTTTTCTAAAGATCCGCCGTTCACTCCAATGCGAATGGCTGTATTTTTTTCTTTGGCTTTTTGGATAATGGCACTCACTTTTTCCAGAGACCCAATATTGCCTGGATTAATTCGAATCGCATGCGCCCCTGCCTCGATAGACGCCAAGGCCATTCGAGGATCAAAGTGAATATCGGCAATGAGAGGAATTGAAATTTGTTTTAAAATATAAGGAAGTTAAAACAATTTTCTTTTTACTTGCCATAATCTCTATAACTCTATCTGATAATTTTTAATTTTTCTATGAAGATTTGTTCGTTCTATCCCAATGGCCTTGGCTGTTTTTGAAACATTGCCTTCAAACTCTTTAAGTTTTCTTTGGATATATTCTTTTTCAAATTTCATTTTAGCATTTCGAAAATCATCTGCACGCCCAGACGTCAGATTTTCTTCAGCCTCTAGAATTGAGGCGGGGATATCCTCAACCCCAATAACATCAGAGGGCGTCATGATAAAAAGTCGCTCTACGGTATTTCTCAGTTCTCGAACATTTCCAGGCCAATCATAATTTCCCAAAGCTTCCAAAGCCTCTGGTAAAATGCGTTTTACGCGTTTTCCATTTTCTTGCGCAAGAGACTTTAAAAAAAACTCCGCTAAAACACAAATATCTTCTTTGCGCTCCCTTAAAGGAGGCACATGTATCGGAATGACATTTAATCGATAATACAAATCTTCTCTAAAACGTCCTTGCTTGATTTCTTCTTGAAGATTTTTATTGGTTGCCCCAATGACACGGACATCCACTTCAAATGTTATCGTGCCACCCACACGTTCAAATTTTTGTTCTTGAAGGACACGAAGAATTTTAGCTTGTGTTTTTAAACTCATATCCCCGATTTCATCTAAAAAGAGCGTTCCTCCATGAGCCAAGTCAAACTTCCCTCGCCTGGAAGTTGTAGCTCCTGTAAAAGCTCCTTTTTCGTGACCAAAAAGTTCACTTTCAATGAGCTCTTCTGGAATCGCGGCACAATTCACCTCAATAAAAGGACGATCGCGTCTTATACTTCCTTCATGAAGCTTTCGAGCCACCAGTTCTTTTCCTGTCCCATTTTCACCGGTGATTAAGATCCAACTATGCGTAGGCGCTGCAATACGAATTTGTTCCACAAGTTTTTGCATCGCTGTCCCTTGAAAAATCATTTCAAATTGAGATTTAATTTTCTGACGCAAAACTTTATTTTCTTCTTTGAGTTCACGGATGGACAAAAGGTTTTTGATGGTGAGTAGCAGTTTATCTAAAGAAAGAGGCTTTTCGATAAAATCATACGCCCCCAGCTTTGTGGCTTTTACGGCTGTTTCAATCGTACCATGCCCAGACATCACAATGACAAACCCCGGAAGATGTGCTTCTTTCATTTTCTTTAAAACTTCCAGGCCATCTATACCGGGCAACCAAATATCCAAGAGCACAACATCCGGAGTTTCTTTGGAAATAAATTCTAAAGCTTCTTCCCCATTACGCACCTCACTGACATGATAGCCTTCTTCAGAAAGCACAGAACAAATCGCGGCTCGAATCGATGCCTCATCATCTACAATTAAAATATGCTCGTTTCTCATGCAGGCAACTCAATAATAAACTTTGATCCTTTGGGTTTGTTATTGGCCACTCGGATATATCCTCGATGATCCGAGACAATCTTTCTCACAATTGTAAGACCAAGTCCAGTCCCCTCTTTTTTTGTAGAAAAGTAAGGCTCAAATAATCGGGACTTGATCTCTTCTGGGATACCCGTACCGGTATCTGACACTTCTACAATAACCAGTTGTAATGCGGAAACGTAACGAGATTCAATTGTGATTTTCCCCCTACCCTCCATGACAGAAACCGCATTATCAATCATATTAATAAATACCCGTTTCATCTGATCACGATCTAATTCCAAGATAGGAATTTTTCCCTGTTCTTGCCCTGGCTCTCTATAGACAAATTCAATCTGTTTATGGGCCTCTTGATAAAGCGCCAATGCCTCTCTAACAATGGCTCCCAGCTCACAGGGTTTAGGATGAATCTCAGGCAGTTTGGCAAACTGAGAAAATTCATTCACCAAATCTTTCAGTTCATCAACTTGCGTAATAATCATTTTAGTGCATTCATCAAACACTTGGTCCGTAGAAGTTAAATATTTTCGTCGGAGTCTCTGAGCTGAAAGTTTAATAGGAGTTAAAGGATTTTTAATTTCATGGGCAATTCTTCTAGCCACTTCTCGCCATGCCGCCACTCTTTGTGCTTTCATGAGATCTGTTAAATTATCAAAAACAATCACCATTCCCAAATATTTACCATCCTCATCTCTCATCATCGTCACACTCACAAGAAGCGTTAAATCTTGATCTTGAACTTTCACTTTCATCTGCTGGCTCACCGTATGCTCTGATACATCGGGAAGCCGCTTGCGAAGTCCTTCCACAAAATATAAATACTCAGGCGTTAATACTTTTTGGTAAGAAACCCCCATATATTTATACGCTTTGATTCCTAATAAGTCTTCTGCTGATTTATTAATGGTTGTAATGACATCTTGCGAATCAACAGAAACCACTCCTGCTTTAATATTTTTTAAAATAGCGCCCATATAACGGCCACTTTCTTCTAACTCACCATTGGATTTTTGAAGCTCCTGATAGGCTTGCGCTAATTTCAAACTACTTTCCTTTAAATCTCGAATCATCTTATTAAAAGAACGAACCAGCATAGCCAGCTCATCATTTCCTTCATATTGAATTTGAATATCCAAATTTCTTTGCACCACAGCCTCTGTCCCTTCTACAAGATGTTGAATCGGAATCATGAGCTCTCTGGCCAAATGAAATCCCAACCAGACGGCCGTAAAGATAATAATCAGCGTTACTAAGATCAAAAGAGCAAAGTAAATAGTCTTTAAAGAACGCTTAAGCGTTTTTACTTCTCGATATTCATTATAGGCCGAATTAATTTTAGAAATTTTTTCAACCAAATGAGGAGGGACATAAGAACTCACAACAATCGCCGCAATAGCTTTCTTCTTAGATGTATCTAATAAAGGAACCACACACCGAATTAAATCCCCTTCTGTAAATGACTGAACCGTTGAAGCCTGACGCCCCAAAAAACCTTCTCTTAAAAATTGAAGATCCAAAGGAGGAAAATG
>JACPST010000039.1 GCA_016193165.1 Deltaproteobacteria bacterium | reverse complement strand
ATATTGCAGCTAGTTTTGCAGAAAGCCTGAGGGCAGAGGTGATTGTGGTCGGATTTAATGCAGAAGAGGCTATGACTTTTCCGGATAATAGTTCTGACTTTGTGAAGGAAATGAATGCCAGTTTGAGCACTTCCACTTTAAATCATGTCCAAGTGATTTGTTACACTCAGAGTCTTAACAAAAAACAAATTGTTTCCTTAGGGAAAGAACTTCGAGCGCCGTTTGAGCTTATGTGGAGTTGCTATGAGGGCGGAGAGAGAATGTGCCGGCAGTGTGAATCGTGTAAACGGTTTTATCGTGCGATGGGAAATTAGAGGAAAAAACTAAGATGGATATTTTTCAGGCTCGTTTTTTAGAAGAAACACTTACCTATGATGGGACTCAGCTTTCTCCCCTTTGGATTTATAATCATGCTCTGGTGAGTTTTATCGGCTCAGCCAATGTGACATTAAAAAATATGGTGGATATTGCGGATGTGAAGGCCCAAAGCCCCATTTATTCAGAATCGATGGTTCATTTTTTAGGAGAGTTTTTTGATTTAGATTTAGAAAAAACTATTTTTCGTCAAAGACTTCTGATGGCTACAGCCAAAGAAGTTTTGGAAAAAAAGATTAGTCGCGTTTTGAATCGTCAAGGCGATGATATCTATGATGGAGATGCTAAGCTTTCTGTTTCAATTGCCACTCTATCTTCACTATCAACTCTTATTCATGCAGGCATCAATATCTCTAGCCAAAATACGCCTGTCAAAACAAAAGGCTTAGAAGACTACGATGTGGCTCCTATGGCCTTTGCCAAAGAAGTCTTGGAAATATTCAAAAAAGAATTAGAATCCATCTGGTTGGCTAGATGCAAAGTTAGGTCTGTCTAAATAAGAGGGCTGTTGAAAAAGTCCCATCTACGTCGTTGCCCTCGTCGTGTCTCCTTCGACGTACTGCTCAAGTACGCCTCAGTCGCCCCTCCTTGGACGCCTAGTATCTGGGCATTTTTGAACAGCCCTCTGTGACAGAAATTGTCACTCCTGCCCAAATTCAGTCACAGATAAGAACAGTAATGTTTTCAATAGGTTAGCATTAGTGCCCATGCTTATCTGCCTAAAATTATATCAAAATTGGAAATTTATCCTCGCTTAGTAATGTAGATGTTTCATTGCAACCTATTGTAATTACTTATAAAAGTTTAATTTTTTAGAAATGGCATAGGGGTTGCAGCTTCTTTCAGTCGAGCTTTTCGGCAATGGTGCCAGAAAGCAAAGTCGAACGTTAGAGGAGGATAAAACGATGAGACGCTTAATTACAGTATTTGCCCTTATTGCTGCACTCTTCATTTTGATGGGTTGCGGAATGGGAAGCAAAAACAGTTTAGAACAAGGTGCCCCTGTGGATCCAAGAACATCAGATGTAACGACTGAAGTCATTCAAGTCTTTACGCTGTTTTCTGGGATGTACAATGGGAAGAGTGGCGAAATTTATAAATCAGATGCCAGCAAAGAAGACATTGAAGAACTTTATGCTGCCAGAAAGCACAAAGAAGAAAAGGATAAGCTCAGTGCTCAAATTTCTGATCTTGAGAATAAACTTCCAGACGATTCTGTTCATGCCATTGCTCTGGTTATTGAACTGGAAGTCATGAAAAAATCTCTTGAGGACTTAGAAAAAAGTCGAGAAGATAAAAAATCTCTTGAGGACTTAGAGCTCTTGGTTGCTTATCATTTAACTTCTTTAAGTTTCGCTATCGAAATGAAAGAAGGCAAACCTGAAATAGATCAATTGGCTATCGAGACAGCTGAAGATGTTGAAGAAACCATTAAAGTTCCAGGTGATGAAGAAGGCACAACCAAAGAAGAAAAGAGAATGAAACGTCTATTTGGCGATGTGATCAAAGTTGAGCTCAATAAAGAGGTCACTTTTGATCCTAGCACAGGCGTTCTTTCTTTCTCCTTCACAGGAACTCAGGAAGATCAAGTCTTGATCTACACATTTGAAGGTAAAACTTCAGATCAGCTTGTAGAAAAAGATGAGCAAAAGATCAGAGAAGTATCACTTTCTGGTGAAGTTAAAATTTCTGAAAAAGATTCAGAAATGCTTGTGATTGGAAACTGGGGTGTTTCTCAAAGTATTGATGAAACGCCTAAAAAAGAAGAGCTCAAAGAAGAAGAGCCAGAAATTACGACTCCAGATCAAAAGTAAAGTTCAGATCAACGATCAACAAAGGCAGGTACCCTTAAAAAAAGGTGACCTGCTTTTGTTTTTTTGCTATACTCAACCTCAAAGTGAAAAAGCTCTTTATCCTCGACACGAACGTTTTGTTGTATGATGCACAGGCTATTTTTAAATTCCAGGATAATGATGTTTTAATTTGTATTACCGTCTTAGAAGAGATTGACAAATTCAAAAGAGATTCAACTGAAAATGGGCGCAATGCCCGCCAGTTTTCTCGCTATCTCGATAATTTTCGTAAAAAAGGTCATTTGTCTCAAGGTGTTCCCATGAGCAAAGAAGGTGGAAAGCTCATGATTGATTTAGCCGAAGAAGAACACAAAAAAGCTAGAAGCAATGATGACATTATTTTAAATGTGGCCTTGAGGCTTGCGAAAAAGAGCAAACAAAAAATCATTTTTTTAACCAAAGATACCAATATGCTGGTGCGGGCGGATGTTTTAGGAATTCAAGCCCAAGACTATGATCCGGCGCGTGTCGATATTGAGGAGCTTTATTCTGGTATGGCAGAAGCTTCGGTATCCAGTGCTTTGATTGATCAATTTTTTCAGAATCGAAAAGTAAAACTTAATGGAACGCTGAAGCCATATCCCAATCAGTTTATGTTGCTCAAAGATAAAAACAATACCTCTCATACGGCCGTGGGAAGATATGATGCCAAACAAGAATGTGTCTGTCCCTTGCTCAAACGTCAAGAAGGGGTGTGGGGAATATTTCCTAAAAATTTAGAACAAAGTTTTGCTTTAGACCTTTTGCTCAATGATCATATTAAACTCGTATCTTTGGTTGGAAAGGCAGGCACAGGAAAAACACTTTTAGCTTTGGCCGCGGGCCTTCTCAAAACAGTAGACGAGGGGCAGTACCAAAAACTTTTGGTGTCTAGGCCTATTTTCCCCATGGGAAAAGATATTGGATATTTGCCAGGAGATATCGAGGAAAAATTGAATCCCTGGATGCAGCCCATTTTTGATAACGTTGAATTTTTGTTGGGAAGTTCAGCTCATGCGTCAAAAGAACAAGGACAAGGGCAAGGCCGAAAGTCCACCAGCCGAGGATGTTTTGAGCTCATCAATCAAGGGATGCTCAATATTGAGCCCTTAACCTATATTCGAGGCCGTTCGATTCCCAATCAATACATGATTGTGGACGAAGCTCAAAACTTAACACCCCATGAGATTAAAACAATGTAGAACGATTTAAAGATGAAACGATTGCAGGCCATGTAACACTTGTGAAAGGTGAGCGGTCTCCGTTAGCTGAACTTGCCGCCAACCTTCTTTAGTGCCGCGGCACTAGTCCATTTTAAAAGCAGCTCTCGGTCCCTCTTTTTTGTGTTGATCCGCAAGATCTTGGAGTTCTTTGGTTAGGGCTCTCATGGAAATTATTTCCATTAAATCTTCTCCCCATAAAGCAATTGATAAAGAAAAAGGATCTTTTTTAACAGCTTCGTAATAAGAGACAAGCTGTTCTAAGAGTTCTGCTTTTGAAAGATAAAATAGTTTTTGTTTGGGCATGAGCATAAATTTATTTTTCTTATATTCTCCTAAAGAGACGACATTGGAAGGCATCTTTTTTCCTTTTGTTTTTGGGGGTAGGGTCGACTGATCCTAAGAGCAACTTTCGTGCCATGAATAAAAAACAAGCATTATATTTGCAACCTATTGATTTTACATTGTTATTTTCAAAACACTTTTTTGTCTAAAAACTATTAAAGTTGTTAAAAAATAAGGCAGTGTTGAGTTCTTGAACAAAAGTATTGCAATTAGAATTGTCGATATGTTATGGTTCTCCTAGAATATTTTATAAAAAATATTCTCCCCAAAGTAATTGGGTTGCGGTTGTAGTTTAGTAGTATTGGTAAAAGGAGAATGCGATGGTATCGCAAATCAGTACCAATATTTTGAAGTACACGCAAGACCCGAAAGACGCTAAAGAAATCGTTGTGAGTGCTGCTTTTAACGATTTCGATGAGTTCCTCATGTCTTATACCAGTGACGTTCCAGGGGGTGGTCTGTTTCTTCAAACAAATCAAACATTGCCTTTAGGCTCTAAAGTGAGACTTTATTTTACTTTAAAGGCTACTGGAATTCCTATTCTGGAAGGATATGGAGAAATTGTGTCTCATCAAAGAGAAGACCAAGAAAATGTCGGGGGAATGGTAGTAAAGTTTTTTAATCTCCAAGAAAAGAGCAAGCAATTGCTTTCGCGGTTGGTTGAAAACTTTTTATAGCTATCGTTCAAAGCGTCCTGATTCGATGTTTTAAAAATATTTTTTGTTCCAAAGGGGATTTTTCGTCCTTTTCTCTTGAAAAACCTGATTCATTTCGATACTCTACGCCACATTACCCATATAAAGGTGTCTTGTGAAACAAGAAATCAGCTGTCGCGTTACAAGTTCAATTATTGCATATGCCCGTCGGGAAAAGAAAAACCTCGCCCGCTTATTGGAGGGAATTGAGCTTTCTGAAGAGCATCTTCTCGATACCAATAGTTGGGTTTCCACCGATCTGGTTCAAACCTTATTTGATCGCCTAGAAGAAATCTTTTTTGATAATCAAATTATTTATAAAGTCGGGTTGCAGTCTTCTCGTTTAGAATGTTGGGGGGTTTTAGATTCTGTTTTTCGAATGATTGGAGAGCCTCATCTCATTTATCATCAAGCGCGAAAGTTTATCTCTTATTTTTATAAATTCGTTGATGTTCGCACGGTTGAGAAAAGTGATTTTCACGTGATCTTAAAATTTTCGCATAAAAATTTATCTGCGCATCATATTCAATATTTGCAAGGAGCCTTAGAGTCCATTCCGGGCTATTGGCAGCTGCCTGCCGCACATTCCCAGCAAATGGATGAAAATACCTTTGAATTTCGATGGGAAAATAAACAAGTCTTTTTTGGTAAGAAAGATACTCAAATATCTTTGAGTCCCCAGCTGATTCAAGATACGATTATTCAACTTGAAAAAACGATTGCTCTGATTGAAAAAAAGAATCGTCAGCTTCAAGAAAAGAATGAGGAATTGGTCGGTACAAATCAAAAACTCAAAGAAACGATTGAAGAAAAAATTCAATCAGAAAAAATGGCATCTATTGGGCAGCTTGCTACCGGTGTGGCGCATGAAATCAATAATCCTCTCGGATTTATTATGAGTAATGTGGGTCGAGTGCGGGAATATGTGAGCAAAATGTCCTTGATGTTGAGAGAGTATGATCAATTTGCGCACCATGTGTTGGACAAAGAAAAAGAAGAAGTGAAGAGGCTTGTTGATCGACTTAATGAATTAAGAAAGGGGCAAGAATTAGATTATATTTTAGAAGATTTTCCACTCCTGATCGCCGAATCTCAAGAGGGATTAGATCGGGTTCGAAATATTATTCGAGATTTGAATAGCTTTGCCAGGGTTGCTCCAGAAGAAATGGAGCATCATGATATTCATGAAGGAATTGAGTCTACTTTAAATCTCTTGCGGTATGAACTAAAACGAAAAGCCATTGTTCGAAAAGATTATGGAGAGCTTCCTAAAGTAAAATGTAATTTGGCCAGGCTCAATCAAGTTTTTTTAAATTTACTTCTGAATGCTGTTCAGGCTATTGAAGAAAAAGGGGAGATTAAGATTGAGACATCTCATGTTCAAGGAAAGGTCTGGATTGCGATCTCAGATACAGGACATGGTATTGAGGCCAAACATCTTTCTCAAATCTTTGAGCCTTTTTTTACCACGAAAAAAAATGGGCAATCGATGGGATTGGAGGAATTGTAAAAAATCATTCTGGAGATATTCAGGTGGAAAGCACTCCTAGCATGGGAACGCGTTTTACCATTATAGTGCCGGTTTCATAACTCATGTTAAAAATTTCACATATTCACGGTAGAGAAGTCTTAGATTCCCGGGGAAATCCGACGGTAGAAGTGGATGTGGTGCTTGATTCAGGAAGTTTGGGGCGGGCGATTGTTCCTTCTGGAGCTTCGACCGGAGAAAAAGAGGCGCTTGAACTCAGAGACAAAGATCCAAGACGTTATGGCGGTAAGGGGGTTTTAAAAGCTGTTGATCACATTAATCGCATTATTGCGCGTTATTTGGTGTCTCGACCGGCGGAAGATCAGCCAAAGGTAGATCGTTTTTTGATTGATTTAGATGGAACGGAAAATAAACGAAAATTAGGAGCCAATGCGACATTGGGTGTGTCCATGGCGGTGGCCAGAGCCTGTGCGAACCATTATTGTGAGCCCCTGTTTAAATATTTAGGAGGATGGAGGAGCTCATGCCAACAATAATTTAGATATTCAAGAGTTTATGATTATGCCTGTGGGACAAAAAAAATTTTCAGAGGCGCTACGGGCGGGGATTGAGGTCTTTCATTCTTTGAAAAAGATTTTAAATGATCGAAAACTATCAACGGCAGTTGGGGATGAAGGAGGCTTTGCCCCAAATTTAGAATCGAATGAACAAGCTTTGGATCTTATTTTAGAAGCGATTGATCGCGCGGGATATAGTCCTGGGAAAGATATTTGGGTTGCCCTAGATTGCGCGGCCAGCCAGCTCTTGGAAGGAGATTTCTATTATTTAAATTCTAAGACACAGAAAAAAAATAGTATGGGGATGGTAGAGTTTTATGAACGGCTCTTATCCAATTATCCACTACTTTCGATTGAAGATGGATTGGGAGAAAATGACTGGGAGGGCTGGGCACAACTGACGCAAAAATTAGGACATCGTGTACAGCTCGTGGGAGATGATATTTTTGTGACAAATTCTAAAATTTTAAAAAGAGGGATTGAAAAAAAGGTGGCCAATGCTATTTTAATTAAACTCAATCAAATTGGAACGTTAACAGAAACGCTGGCTACTATTTCTCTGGCTCAAAAGGCAGGGTATCGGACGATTATTTCTCATCGCTCCGGAGAGACCGAAGATACATTTATTGCTGATCTTGCGGTCGCGACGAACGCGGGTCAGATTAAGACAGGTTCGGCGTGTCGAACGGATCGTATGGCCAAATATAATCAACTGCTGCGAATTGAAGAGTATTTAGGTTCTAAAGCCAAGTTCAGTGGTTTATAGGCGATATTTTCTACATGGTTATTTTATGTGCATTTCTAGGTGTGGATTAAATAAAATTTAAAAACATATTTAATTTCAATGTGTTATGTGTGATCCTCAATGTCCTCTTAAGGGATATGTATAGGAATGTTTAATAAGAGAACATCAAAAATGATAAAGGATTTGGGAAGAAATTTAAACAAACAAACACATAACTTATTGAAATTACTTATATAATTTTTGCATCTTGACATATTTTCAAGTTGATATTAAATTGGCATACCTTTTGCCAGTATATTGGCTGCCCCAAAAAGGAAATTTTAATTAGGGAGGAAAACAAATGAAAAAAATAAGTGTTATTAGTATTTTTATGATTATGGCAGTGGGTGTGATGCCTTCGTCTTATTCTGCGCATCCTCAATCTGGAACATCTAAACAACAAGTTGTTGTTACAGAAGCTCCAGCCGCGGTGGCCAAGAGTCCTTGGTCTGGAAGAGTGACATTGGAAATGGGACGAGCCTTTCAAAAGAAACCTCGTGAAACCATGGAAAATATTACTACAGTAGATGTGGGGAGAGTTTTAATCAATGATGTGAAATTATCTATGAGAGCTCAATGGAGAAATGTATTTCAATCCGATGAAGGAAAAGAAGGATCAGATCGGTATTTAACCCCATGGGACCCTTCAGTTGCTTTGAGTAAGGGAAGTCTTTTAGAAGTTGCTGGAGTTAAAATTGGAGGAGAACTTCGATCTTTTATTCCCGCGACTTATGTCAGCCGCGCGGATGGTGTGGATCGAAATCCTCACTTAGGGTTTTATCATTCTCAGATTACAACAATGAAAGAAGTTGGAGCTTGGTCATTTTCTACACTTCATCGTGTGACGCATTATAATTTTCAACGAGCATTGAATGAAGACAATAAATCCAATGCTCGATTTAGATGGTTGAATGAAGTAGCAGTAGCTTGCAAAGTGAGCGAACTATTTTCTATTTCTTCATTGGTTGATTTTCTGACCTATGAAACAAGAAAAACATCTGCAGAAGCTCTTCCAAATACAAGATTAGAATGGACATCTACTGTAGATGCAGAGCCTATGAAAAACTTATCTGTTTCAGCAGGGGTAACGTTAACCGCGCCTGAACAAACGTTGAGTCGATACTTTGAGAATGCTCAATCTAGGCTTGGTAATACACAAGGGGTGTTAACGATTAGTTATAGCTTTCTGTAAAAATCAATAGCCGATATATCAAAAAAGCCGCTTATAAAAATGTGAGCGGCTTTTTTATTGCCTAGGACTTCTTTTCTAGAATAAAGTATCCCCATGATTGACTCTTCTAAAATTAGCCATATCGGAATTGCAGTTTCAAATCTCAATACCGCGATTCGAACCTATGAAATGCTTGGATTTCGGGTTGGAAAAATTGAAAACGTTTCGGATATGGATGTTCGAGTAGCTTTTTTGCCCATGGGAAATACACGGATAGAACTTTTAGAGCCTCTTTCTAAAGAGTCTGTAATCGCAAAGTTTATTGAAAAAAGAGGGGAAGGGGTTCATCACATCTGCGTAGAAGTGAAGGATATTCATAAAGCTTTACAGGAATTAAAAGATCAAAAATTTAACCTTGTTTACAAAACTCCCAAGCGCGGGGCAGAAAATACACTTGTTTCTTTTGTCCATCCCAAGTCCACCCATGGCGTTCTCATTGAACTTTGCCAAAAAAGTCAAAGTTCTACGATTGATGGATGAATTTTGTAATTAGTTTTTTGTCCTGATTGGATACCCCAACGAACTTAATGCCAGACCCGCTTCGAGGGCTTGTGGCAGAAACAGCAGTAAATGCCACTTGTCCTTCTACAGTAATGAGCCGAGAGGATTTAGGAAGCGTAAATTTAAACGTTGATTGTACACTGCA
>JACPST010000184.1 GCA_016193165.1 Deltaproteobacteria bacterium | reverse complement strand
AGCTCCTACTCCTACAGCCGCGTTTTTCACGGTAGCGCCCAAAGCCGCGGGCTTTGCGATTTTTATTCGATTTTTCTACACCGTTTTTGGAAATAATAGCGGCCTTACATCGACAGGGGATGGCCAATGGGTTACTCTTCCCCATGTCGATTGGGCTTTTTTACTATCCCTTCTTTCTGCACTAACAATGACCCTTGGAAATTTATGCGCGCTTTGGCAAAAAAATGCTAAACGCATGCTGGCCTATTCAAGCATTGCTCACGCAGGCTATATGCTCATGGGCTTTATCGTGCTCTCCAAAGAGGGATTGGTTTCTATCTTATTTTATTTGGTGGTCTATTTTCTCATGAATTTTGGAGCTTTCTTTGTCGTGGGACTTTTGGCCAATAAAACTAAAAGCGAAGAGATTTCTCATTTCAAAGGATTGGGCTGGACTTCTCCTCTCATTGCTTTTTCTATGGCTGTCTTTTTATTTTCTTTAACAGGAATACCCCCTTTTGCAGGATTTATTGGAAAAGTCTATTTATTTTCTGTTTTAGTTCAAAAAGAGATTTACTGGCTCTTGGTCGTTGCCATTTTAAATACCGTCATTTCTCTTTATTATTACATGTATATTGTTCGCGAAATGTTCTTAGAAAGACCACCTTCTGACAAAGCCCTTACTCTATCTCCACTCCATTCCCTTACCCTCATTCTTTTAGTCATCCCCACTTTTGTCTTTGGGCTCTACTGGGAACCCCTCTTTAAATACATTTCCTCTTCTCTTCAATTCATCGTTACTCCTTGACAGTATCCCTTCGTCAAAGTATTTAAATAAGAACGATGGCGATATCGAAAGAATTATTAGAAGTGATTGCCTGTCCTAAATGTCATGGAGATTTGGAGCTGACAGAGCCTCAAGATGGATTTTTGTGTCATGCCTGCAAGTTAAAGTATCCTGTCAGAGATGACATCCCTATCATGCTGATCGAAGAAGCCTTGCCCCTGTAAAATGCTCACTTTTTAAATCACCTTTAACTTGCTTCTTGACATCCAAATTTATATAAAAAGACATGCTTCCAATAAATCACCTGGCTGTCTTTATGATGCTAGCCTTTGCGTTGATCTTGGGACTAAGCCTTCTTGGTCTTTCTGCACTTTTAGGCCGCATAAAGCCAGATCCCCGAAAACTCTCTACATATGAATGCGGGGTTCCTCCATCAGGTTCACCTCGCAATCGGTTTTCAGTTAAGTTTTATTTGATCGCCATCTTTTTCCTTATTTTTGATATTGAAATTGCGTTTTTATTTCCTTGGGCATTGATTGTTAAAAGCCAAATTCCACTGGGACCTCTCGTTATTGGAGAGATGTTTCTATTTATCGCCCTTTTAGGGGTGGGATATTTTTATATCTGGAAAAAAGGGGCATTAGAGTGGGATTAAGTTTATGACCCTTCTTAATTTTACAATCCTAGCCGCAAAAGTTGTTCTGGTGATGAGCGTTCTTTTAAGTACTGTCCCTGTTTTAGTCTGGGTAGAACGACGAGGATCTGCCTTTATTCAAGATCGGCTAGGCCCCAATCTGGTAGGCCCTTTTGGGCTTTTTCAGCCATTGGCAGATGTTATTAAATTTCTCTTTAAGGAAGATCCCATTCCCATAGAAGCCCATCGATTTCTTTTTCCTTTGGCCCCCCTTTGTTCTTTAGTTCCCGCGGCCGTTACTTTTGCGGCTATTCCTTTTGGAGACACGATTGAACTTTGGGAAAAAACCATTGTCCTTCAAATCGCGGATATTAATGTAGGAATTTTGTATGTTGTTGCTTTTGGATCTTTAGGCATTTATGGAATTCTTCTGGCAGGATGGTCTTCTAACAACAAATACTCTATTTTAGGCGCTCTTCGTTCTTCAGCCCAAATGATTAGCTATGAAGTAGCCCTAGGAGCTTCTCTCATTGGCCCCCTCATGGTTTATGGGACTTTTTCATTGAGAGAAATCGTACACCTTCAGGCTGGACATTGGGGCATCCTTCTTCAGCCTTTAGCTTTTATCACTTTTTTTATTTCGGCTTTTGCCGAGTGCAATCGCTTACCCTTCGATCTTCCTGAAGGAGAAGCAGAACTCGTCGCTGGTTTTCACACCGAATATGGCAGCATAAAATTTGCGCTCTTTTTTATGGCTGAATATCTCCACATGATTACCATTTCCGCTCTGACCGTTACTCTCTTTTTTGGAGGATGGCAGCTTATTCCAGGGCTTACCCCTCTTGCTCAATGGATGGGTGTGGCCACTTATCCTACGTCCATCGGACTTTCTTTGCTTCAAGTCCTTTCTTTTGTTCTTAAAGTAGGATTTTTTCTGTGGATTTTTATTTGGATTCGCTGGACATTTCCCAGATTTCGCTATGACCAGTTGATGGCCTTTGGCTGGAAAATTCTGTTTCCCATGGCCTTAATGAACATCTTCTTGACAACGATAGCCATTTACTTGAAATGGATTTGAAATGATTTGGCATACAATTATTTTTTGGATTCTGGCAGTACTCTGTGTGGGCTGTGCGCTATGCGTCGTTTGGCAGAAAAATCCTGTTGTAAGCGCTGTATTTTTGGTGGGTAGTTTTTTAGCTCTGGCAGGTCTTTATTTAAATCTCCAAGCCCCTTTTTTAGCCACCATTCAAATACTTATTTATGCGGGGGCCATTATGGTTCTTTTTGTGTTTGTGATGATGCTTTTAGATTTGCATCATCCTTTTGATCTTTATTTTCGTTTTACAAAACCCAAACTCCCCAAAACGATTGCCCTTGGACTTTTTATTTGGCTTTTGTGCGCGCTTATTTTAGCACCCGCTTTTCCGTTAGCTTTTCCTGAGTCAGGACAGAGTTTTACGGTTGCTCAAATAGCCACTCTTTTATTTTCAAAATATGCGTTTCCTTTTGAACTCACCTCGCTTCTTTTACTGGTAGCGATGGTTGGGGGCGTTGTTTTAGCGAAAAAAAAATGATGACCTATATAGGCTATTCTCATTATCTTATTTTAAGCGCGGTATTATTCACGATTGGTGTTTTTGGAGTCCTCTTTCGCAGAAACCTCATTATTATTTTTATGTCGATTGAGCTGATGCTCAATAGTGTGAATCTTGCGCTGGTATCCATTTCTAAATTTACTCAAAGCGCGGATGGCCAAATCTTTGTTTTTTTTGTCATTACCGTGGCTGCAGCTGAAGCCGCGGTGGGACTCGCGATTGTGATTTCCTTATTTCGGCACAAGCAAACTACCGCCGTGGATGAAATTAATCTTATGAAAGGATAAGGATGCTTTCGACACTTTTACTTTTTCCTCTCCTTGGATTTTTGGTGAACGGACTTTTAGGCCGCCGCCTTCCCAAAGTTGCCGTGAGCAGCATTGGTTGTGCTTCAGTTTTTATTTCTTTTGCCACCGCTTTTTATCTTTTAATTGATTTCTTGCAAAGTCCTGAAGGTTGGAGAGAAATAACCGTCACTCTTTTTCAATGGATTCCTCTTTTGGGCGTTGATGTTTCCTTAAAGTTAGATTCCTTATCTTTACTTTTAGTTTTGGTTGTCACGGGAGTTGGATTTTTGATTCACCTCTACTCTGCTCATTACATGGGAGACGATCCTTCCTTGGCTCGTTACTTTTCTTATTTAAATCTTTTCACATTTGCCATGCTTCTTTTAGTCTTGGCCAATAACCTTCTTTTTCTTTTTATCGGATGGGAAGGTGTGGGACTTTGCTCCTACCTCTTAATTGGCTTTTGGTTCGAAGATGCCGAAAAAGCACAAGCCGGGAAAAAAGCTTTTTTGGTCAATCGCATTGGAGACTTGGCTTTTCTCATTGCCCTTTTTTTAATTTTTACCACATTTGGGACCCTTAATATCTCAAGTCTTAAAATTTCTGAAGTTTCTCCAGATCAACTCCAAACATTAACACTCATTACTCTTCTTTTATTTATCGGAGCATGCGGAAAATCTGCTCAAATCCCACTCTATGTTTGGCTTCCAGATGCCATGGCAGGGCCCACACCTGTTTCAGCGTTGATTCATGCCGCTACGATGGTGACAGCGGGTATCTACATGGTGGCGCGCCTTCATTTTTGGTATCTTCTTACACCTTTTTCGATGACCGTTGTTGCAACGGTTGGAATTGTCACCGCCCTTTTTTCTGCCTCCATGGCCTTTTTTCAAAATGATATTAAAAAAGTCTTGGCCTATTCCACCATCAGCCAGTTAGGCACTATGTTTTTAGCTGTAGGTATTGGGGCTTTTTCAGCAGGAATTTTTCATCTCATCACCCATGCTTTTTTTAAAGCTCTTCTCTTTTTAGCCGCGGGGAGTGTGATTCATGCTCTCCATGGAGAACAAGATATTCAAAAGATGGGAAACTTAAAATCCAAACTTCCCCTTACGCACATTGTTTTTTTATTTGGTGTGCTGGCCATCATTGGGATTCCTCCTTTTAGCGGATTTTTTAGTAAAGATGAAATTCTTTGGTTTGCATTTAATAAAAATCCTCTCTTTTGGATTTTAGGACTTCTGGGAGCATTGATGACAACTTTTTATATGGTTCGTCTTTTCGCGCTTGTTTTTTATGGCTTTGCTCAAAAAGAAAACAAAGAACATCTCCATGAAGCTCCGCCTCTCATGGCCTTAAGCCTCATTCTTCTGGCTCTGCTTTCTTTAGGAGGAGGCCTCATTGGCGTTCCTCACTCTCTCTATGCTTTTTTTAATATGTATAATTTTTTAGAACACTTTTTAAATCCTGTCTTCGTCAGTCAGCTGGAAGTGACTCATGGGGGATTAAATGAATATAGTCTTATGATCATCACGGTCGTATTAACGATTGCCACGGCACTTTGGACATTTTTAACCTTTCATAAGTATCAAGAGTGGGCAGAACACTTAAGAATTAAGTGTTCTAAAATTCATACCCTTCTTTCGAACAAATACTACATCGACGAATTTTACACCTGGGCTTTTGTCCTACCCGTTAAAAAAGGCTCTGAAGTATTACTCAAATTTTTAGACAAAGGCACGATTGATGGCAGCCTTCACGGGCTGGGTAAAGTCGCAACCCTTTCAGGGACTGGACTTAAGTTCCTCCAAAATGGAAATATCCAGTCCTATGCCTTAGGACTCGTGATTGGGACATTAGGCATTCTTCTTTATATCTGGAGCACGTTGGCATGAGCTTTGAAAATCACCTTTTAACTCTTCTAATTTTTCTTCCTCTGTGCGGAGCACTGTTACTCTGTTTTTTGCCCAAATCTTTAGAATCTAAGTTTCAATCTCTGGCTCTTCTTTTTTCTCTTCTAGAATTTATCCTGTCCCTCTTTCTTCTTCGAACCTTTGATTCTTCTTCCCATCTTCTTCAATTCGCTCAAAAAGTTCTATGGATTCCTTCCTTAGGTATTTCTTTTTTTGTAGGAATCGATGGCATGAGCCTTTGGCTCATCCTTTTAACAACTTTTTTAACCCCACTTGTTATTTTTTCTTCCACGGTTGGGCAGCACATCAAAGGCTACATGGCCTGTTTTTTAATTTTAGAAACTGCCATGATTGGAACTTTTGTCTCCTTAGATCTTTTTCTTTTTTATATTTTTTGGGAACTCATGCTCGTTCCCATGTATTTTATTATTGGGATCTGGGGCAACCAAAATCGCATTTATGCCACGCTTAAATTTTTTATTTATACCCTGGCCGGTGGAGTTTGTATGCTTCTGGCCATTCTTTTTTTGGTGGTCCTGCACTACGATCAATTTGGAACCTTTTCCACAAGCCTCTTGGACATGTACTCTCTGGACATTCCTTTTCATCCTCAAGCTCTTCTATTTTTAGCATTTGCCTTGGCGTTTCTCATTAAAATCCCTTCTATTCCTTTCCATACCTGGCTTCCCGATGCTCACGTGGAAGCCCCCACAGGAGGAAGTGTCATTTTAGCAGGAGTCCTTTTAAAAATGGGAATTTATGGGTTTTTGCGATTTGCGATTCCTCTTTTTCCCAATGCGCTTCATTTTTTTACCCCCTTTCTTGTTACACTGGCTCTCGCGGGCGTCATTTATGGAGCCTTTTTAGCTCTCGCGCAAAAAGACTTAAAAAAACTTGTGGCGTATTCGAGCATTAGTCACATGGGGCTTATCCTATTAGGGCTTTTGGTTTTAAATTCCCATGGCTTAAGTGGAAGCGTGTTTCAAATGTTGAGCCACGGCCTTTCTACAGGAGCTCTCTTTTTAATGGTGGGGATGATTTATGATCGCCGCCACACCAAAGAAATTGCTCTTTTGGGGGGACTCACCAAAGTCATGCCCGTATTTTCTGTTTTTTTCTTAATCATCACCTTGGCCTCTATCGCTCTTCCTTCTACCAATGGTTTTATAGGAGAGTTTTTAATCCTCATCGGCGCCTTTGAAAAAAATCCTCTCTATGCCATTTTGGGAGGAACATCCGTTGTTCTGGGAGCCTATTATATGCTTTGGATGATCCAAAGAGTGCTTTTTGGCCCCATTCAACATGAAGAAAATAAAGTCCTTCAAGATTTATCTTGGAAAGAAATTGCCACTCTCATTCCTATTGTTATTTTTATTTTCTGGATGGGTCTTTATCCCAAACCTTTTTTTCAAAAGATGGAAAAATCTCTGGATTATTTGGCCGCTCATTATGAACGCTATGATTTGGGCATTTACGAGAAAAAACAATGAAATCTCTACTTCTATCCCATATTTTTAATCTTTCTCCTGTGCTTATTTTAGTCACTACAGCACTTTTTGTTTTGGTGCTGGGGGCGCTTCTACCCAAAGGAGATAAAAAACTTGTTTTTACTCTTTCTCTTTTGGGACTTTTGGTTTCGGCTGTGGCCTCTTTTCAACTGTGGCAGCTCAATGAACTTTCTCTTTTCAATGAAGCTATTCGGATTGATCGTTTTTCACTCTTTTTTACTGTCCTGTCTTTAGCGATTTCTTTTCTTACTTTTTTAAGCGCGTTTCCCGCAATGAAAGAAAACAAATTTCCCGCGGGAGAATTTTCTTTTTTTCTTCTTTCGTGTTGCGCTGGAATGAGCTTGATGGCTTGGGCAACAGATCTTATTACGCTTTTTTTAAGTTTAGAAATCATGAGTGTCACTGCCTATATTTTAACAGGCATTGAAAGAGAAAGACTTACCTCTTCTGAAGGAGCGCTAAAATATTTCTTACTGGGAGCTTTTTCGACAGGGTTTTTACTCTATGGCATTGCACTGATCTACGCTTCCATCGGTTCTACACAATTTTCAGTCCTTTCCAACACTATTATGACCGCAAACTCACACCCGCTGTCTCCTCTCTTCTACACAGGCATAGGACTTTTAACGGTAGGCCTTGCTTTTAAGATGGCAGTTGTGCCTTTTCACATGTGGGTTCCTGATGTCTATGAGGGAGCTCCCACATCTATTACAGCATTTATGGCCACAGGAATTAAAGCCGTGAGCCTTGCCGCATTTATTAGATTTTTCCTCGTGACTTTGCTTCCCCTGAAAGCAGATTGGAATACGGTTTTTCTTTGCTTTGCTGTGGCAACCATGACAGTTGGAAATTTAGCCGCTCTGGTTCAAACCAACATGAAAAGAATGCTTGCATATTCGAGCATTGCCCACGCCGGATATATTTTTATTGCTGTGTGCGCAACCTCTGGTCAAAGCTTTGAGTTTGCGATTAGCAGCATCTTATTTTATTTGATTGCCTATGGACTGATGACTCTTGGCGCTTTTGCGCTTGTAACCTATGCCAGTCCTTCCCAAGAAAAAAATATGATTTCAGACTACGCTGGGTTTGGATTTCGCTCTCCCATCCTGGGAATAGCCATGATTCTTTTTATGCTTTCTTTCATTGGTATTCCTCCGACAGCAGGATTTATGGGAAAATTTTATCTGTTTGGAAGCGCCATAAAATCTCATCTCTTTTGGCTCGCCATCGTAGGAATTATCAATAGCGTCATTTCTTCTACCTATTATTTGCGAGTCTTGGTGGCT
>JACPST010000183.1 GCA_016193165.1 Deltaproteobacteria bacterium | reverse complement strand
TGTTGGCGTGGCCAGGCTTATCAATGGACAAGCCACTATCGAACTCGATCCCCGGTTTTTAGAAAGTGTTACGATGAATGAATATTTGCCGCCTTTCATTCAGATTACACCTGCCGGGCCTTGTCAGGGACTTTATGTAAGTCAGGAATCAGAGACAGGATTTAGAGTTTCTGAATTGAGAGATGGAAAATCCAATATCAAGTTTTATTGGAGAGTCGAGGCCTATCGACGGGGACTGGAAGGCGCTGAATTTATGAGCCCCACAGATTATCAGCATATTAAGAATACCAAAAAATAAGTGATCTGTATTAGCAGGGTGATAAAAACGCTTTTCTATCACCCTGCTAATTTTCTGTTCCTAGCAAGTGATTGATTCCCTCAAAAATTCACAAATATAAATTTAATTTATTGACATGTTTTTTAAATGTGATATGAGTTAGCTGCGATTTCAAAACTAAAATCGCAGTCTTGCCTTAGTATTTAAAGCAGTCATAAAAATTCGAAAGCGCTCTAGCATTATAGCAGTAAAAAATAAATGGTGTGGGATGGTAAAGTTTTTACCTTTAACTTTAAGAGGGGAACTAAATCTCATGAAAAAAATTATACTGATAGTGTTGGGGGTTATTTTAAATATTTCAATTCTGGATACGGTGCGAGTATACGCGCAAGCAAAAGACTCAAACGATTTTTTTGACGATTTTAGACCTGAAGATGTTAGGATTACTTCTGGCGGAACGCTTTTTATTTTAAGTGGAGCGACGTTAGATGTCCAATCCGGAGCAACATTTACTCAATCATCCATGCTCATTAATAACGCGTCAGATACCGCCGTGCAGGTTCAGGATGGTAGCGGAAATAATGTCTTTGCGATTGATACCAATGGTGATGACACAGTCACCGTGACTTCTCCAACAAATAACACATTAGCCTTTGTGGTCGAACAAGCAGATCTCAGCAATGTTTTAACTGTCGATACGCTAAATTCAGATGTCAATATTGCCAATGCGGCTGGAACCAATGTATTGAGTATTGATACTTCTGGCACAACGGCAACATTAACAACCACCACCAATAATGCGTCGGGATTTGTGGTTGACCAGTCAGATGGTACGGATGTTTTGACGGTCAATACGTCTACAGGGAGTGTGAGTATTAGAAACGAGTTAACCCTGGGAGCAGGGGGAATGCCGCTTATTGATATTGCTTCGGGATCTTCCCTTCGAATCTTTGCTCCAGGAGCTGGCGCTAAGACTAATACGGTGATACTGCGAGGAAATATATCTGTCTCTGGGGATTTCTTTAACCCAACCTTATTTGAGCTTCAATCCAATATGGCAACTCTGGAAAAGGACGTTTCAACCACAAATCAGCAGGTCACACATAAAATGAACGTTCTTTCCGCATTGGAAAAACAGGTCAATCAAGTGAATAAAGAAATAGGGGTCATAAAAGAGACTTCTAATTTCTCACCAGAGGCTGTCGCGGTTGCAAAATCTCTAGCCGAAAAGAATATTGGGAGCAAGTCTATTCATCGACTGGTCGAAGGACCCGCGTCAAATGCCGATGGGTTACATACGCATAAGACTTTTGCTGAAGATGTGACGTTTAACCAAGATGTTTTTGTAAAAGGAGAAAGAGCTTCTGTGAAACAATTGTTGGCGTGGCCAGGCTTATCAATGGACAAGCCACTATCGAACTCGATCCCCGGTTTTTAGAAAGTGTTACGATGAATGAATATTTGCCGCCTTTCATTCAGATTACACCTGCCGGGCCTTGTCAGGGACTTTATGTAAGCCAGGAATCAGAGACAGGATTTAGAGTTTCTGAATTGAGAGATGGAAAATCCAACATCAAGTTTTATTGGAGAGTCGAGGCCTATCGACGGGGACTGGAAGGCGCTGAATTTATAAGCCCCTCAGATTATCAGCATATTAAAAGTACCAAAAAAAAATGATCGAAAATTAGTACAGACCTCCTAATTTTCTGTTCCTATTTTTTGGAGCCAATACTTAAAGTGAGGCTCTTCCATCCGAGGATTTAATAAATAAGCCTCAAAAAATTCTTTTGTCATTTTTTTATATTTTCTCTGTTGGATATAGACCAGAATCAATCCCAGATGTGCTCCGGCCTGTTCTGATTGCTGATAAGCAGCCGGTAGGAGGGCCTGCTCGAAGTGCTGCTGGGCTTCCTCCATTTGGTGTTGAGAAAGAGCGATATGTCCCAATTGGATATGGGCTTTTCGAAAATCAGGGGCGATGGCTAAGAGGCGCTGGTACATCTGTTTGGCTTCATTCCTGTCTTTCCCGTCTTTGCTTTGCTCAAAGTACACTCCTAAGTTATAAAATGTCGATACATACGTAGGATTGAGGGCCAGCGATGTTCGAAGGTGCTTGATGGCCTGTGGAAAGAGAAAATGATCTCCATAGTTTTTTCCTATTAAAAAATGTGTTTCCCAGTCATGGGGATCCCACCAAAGTGATTTTTCAAAACTTTGAATAGCACGAAAATCATGAACCTTCATAAACGATTGTCCCTGAAGTTGGTAAAAAATAGCCATAAAACTACGAATCATCGGCTTGGGTGAGAAAAAGAGCAAAAAAAACATAACAGGGATTAAAACGAGCTTCCCCACCCAATGCTTGAGAAAAATGATTTTGTCAGCAGGGGTGGCCATTTTTATCAGAAAGGCCGTTGTTGCCATAAAAAAGAAAGAGGAGGCGGTATTTTGAAGATTGAACCCAAAAAAAGCAATGATGCCGCTACAGAGAAATGAAAAAAATAAACAGACAAAGAGCCTCTCTTTAGAGTTTTTTGGAGAATTTTTCTGGATAAAGGCGTACGCTGTTTTACCTATCCCATAAAAGACCAGCATAAAAAGCGCCATCCCAAACAGCCCCAGCTCTGAAAAGAGCTGGAGGTATTCATTATGGGTCTGCCGAACGAAAAGCTCCCATTCATTATCAACAGGCATATAATAACGATCTTCCCGACTTTCATATAAAGGATAAACAAGATTAAAATTCCCCATCCCCACACCCCGCCACAGATGATCTTTACCCATGTGTAAAGTATTGTTCCAAATCGTCAAACGCTGTTCATTCGTGGAATATGTCGGCTTAACAATGGTCTTTAAAACGCCAAGAGTGTGTCTGCCCTGTTGGGTGGCTTGAGAAAACCAGATCGAAAAGGATAAAAATATAAGAAGGATCAGCGCCGCTGCGATTTTTAATTTTCGGTTATAAAATATGTTTTTTATGTCTGAAAAGAAAATGATGGACAGCAGGGGAAGGAGAGATAGTAACGCAATGATAGAAGCCCGACTGTTATAAATGAAAAATAAAGAAAATATGAAAAAAAGTGTTAAAAACAAAAAGATTCTCTTTTCCCACTTTTTTTTCTCAGAACAAAAAAGCCCAAGAGACCAAAAGATCAAGGGAGTGAGATATTCACCAGCAAACTTATAGTTACCAAAGGTAGCGCTCGACAGAGGGGGCCGTTGTGACAAAAAGAGGAGATCGACCCCAAACGAACGATAGATGATGCTGATGAGACAAATCATAAAGGCAGTCCATAAAGCTGCTTTCATGAGCATTCGAATGGAATTTTTATCTTTGGGACTATGCAGGCAAACCAGAAAAAATGAGAATAGCGCGAACGCATGGAGCCCAACTTCGAAGCCTTGAAAGGGGTTGTGTGCCCATAATAGAGAACAGGCCTG
>JACPST010000192.1 GCA_016193165.1 Deltaproteobacteria bacterium | reverse complement strand
AATGGGTCTGGCGTTGGAAACCACTCTGGGGTCGGCTGTCATGATACCGCTCACATCGGTCCATATTTGAATTTCCTCTGCGTGAAGCGCTGCGCCAATCAAAGAAGCCGAATAGTCACTTCCTCCTCGTCCTAGAGTTGTGATATTTCCTTCAAGGTCTTTAGCAATAAAACCAGTTGTGACAATGAGTTTTTCTTTGTGGCGCGATACAGAAGCTTGAATGACAGGGTCGGATTCTTTCAGGGGTATGGCTTGGCCAAATTGAGAAGTCGTTTGAAGTCCTAAATCATAAGAAAAAATAGCTAAAGTGGATTTGGGTAAAACAGAATTTAAATAACTGGCTACAATTTTGCAGGAACAACGTTCTCCAAAGGCTAAGATTCGATCTTTTGTTTTGGGGCTGCATTCTTCAAGTAAAGAGATTCCTCTAAAAAGAGCGGTGACTTCTTCTATTTCCTCATCCAAAAGAGAGTCGGAAAGCTTTAATTCTTGAAGAACGTTTTTATGTCTTTGAATGAGTTCTGTTAAAGAAACTTTTTTCTTTTGAGTTGTGAGATGAACGAGCTCCAAAAGATGATGGGTGGCGCCACTTAAAGCAGAAACAACCACTAAGGGATGGCGAGAAAGGTCAGAAGCTACAATTTCTCCGACTTTTTTAATTTGGATGCTATCACCTACGGACGTCCCACCAAACTTCATAATAATCATAGATTTTCACCATGAATTAAATCTTTTAGAGTTTCTCTTTTTCTACAAATCTTAAATTTATTTCCACTGACCAAGACTTCTGCAGCTCTAGGACGAGAATTGTAATTGGAAGACATCGAAAACCCATACGCTCCCGCACTCATGACGGCAAGTAAATCGCTAGACTGTGGTTCATAAAGAGTGCGATCTTTAGCTAAAAAATCTCCGGATTCACAAATGGGACCCACCACATCGGCTGTCCAAGAAGATGTTTCCTTTTTTTGCACAGGCCAAACTTCATGGTGTGCGTCATACAAAGTGGGGCGAATCAAATCATTCATAGCGCTATCGACGATGATAAAATTTTTAGAAGCCGTTTTTTTGGTATAAAGAACTTTAGTGAGCAAGATTCCTGCGTTTCCCACAATGGTTCTTCCAGGTTCACACAAGAGTTTTATTTTTAGATCTTTTAATTCTTGAAGAACATCTTTGAGATATTCTTGAGGAGAGGGTGGAACCTCTTTAGAGTAGGGGATTCCCAGTCCCCCTCCGATGTTCAAATGTTGGATATCAATTCCTTTTTGTTTTAAATCTAGGATGACTTTTTTAAGTTCTCGCACACTTTCTAAAATAGGGCATAGGGAAAGCATTTGAGAACCGATGTGGCAGTCAATTCCAATAAACTGAATCGATGAAAATTCAGATGAATGTTGATACAGAGCTAAGGCCTCTTGAATGGGAATTCCAAATTTATTTTCTTTGAGACCTGTCGAAATATAAGGATGGGTTTTAGGGTCGATGTCGGGATTCACGCGTATGGAAACAGGTGCTTTTTTCTTAAGTTTTTTGGCAACCTGATTTAAAAGAATCAGTTCTTGTTCGGATTCTACATTAAAACACAAAATATTTTTCTTTAAAGCATAGATCATCTCTTCTTGTGTTTTTCCTACTCCGGAAAATACAATATGCTTGGGATTTCCACCGACTTTTAAAACGCGATAGAGTTCGCCTTGAGAGACGATATCAAATCCAGCGCCTAGTTTTTTCAAAAGTTTAAGGATTGCTAAATTTGAGTTTGCTTTGACAGAAAAACAGACAAGATGGTTCGGCATGCCATGCCCTCTGTTTTTTAAAACATCTTGATAAGCTTTAAAATGGCGAGTTAAAGTGGCTTGGCTATAAACATACGTAGGAGTTCCTACTTTTTGAGCGAGGGCTTCTAAAGAAACATCTTCACAAAAAAGTTTATTGTTTTTGTACGTGAAATAATGCATAAAACGTAATCATTTATCACACATGCGCCTATAGTTCAATGGCCATAGGGAGCGAAAGTGACCGTTTTGAAAGAAAATGCTCTATCCATTGAACTTTATTTTTTGATGATATAGCTTAATTACCTTATGCGCCTATAGTTCAATGGATAGAGCGTAAGCCTCCGAAGCTTAAGATGGTGGTTCGACTCCACCTAGGCGCACTCTCACTTCAGATTATCTAAAAATCTTAAAAGGCCATCAAGGATGGTGAACGGATGAGGGGGGCAACCTGGGATGTAGAGATCGACAGGTACGGTAGAGTCTGCTCCATTGTGAACTTGGGGATGATGGATGTATGGCCCACCTGAGATGGCGCACGCGCCCACTGCAATCACAATTTTTGGAGAAGGCACTGCATCATATGTTTTTTTCAACGCCAATTCCATGTTTTCTGTCACAGGGCCTGTGATTAAAAGCCCATCGGCATGTCTGGGAGAGGCCACAAATTGAATCCCAAATCTTCCTAAGTCAAACACAAGCGTATTTAAAACATTGGTTTCAACTTCACAGCCATTGCATCCTCCCGCACTGACTTGGCGTAGTTTCAAAGATCGTCCAAATGTTTTTTTTATTTTTTGATCTGCCGCTTGGGCCAGTTTCAATATGCGTCCTTCTTCTAAAATGAGATTTACTCGAGAGGTCGTGGCCAAGCGATAGTCTTGGGAATAAGAAATAGATTGTTCAGGACATGCCTCTACACAATCGGTACAAAATAAACAACGTCCTAAATCTAGTTTGATTTTAGAATCTTTAAGGGTGATGGCATCTGTGGGACAACTTTGAGCACAGTCTTGGCATCCTTGGGGACATTTGGAAGAATCGATCATAGGAAGTCCTCGAAATCTTTGAGACAACTTTGGAGCTTCTTTTGGAAATCGGGAAGTATGATGTCCTTGTTTGAGTCGTGTCCAGAGGGTTTTAAACATGGGATGCCCTCATAGATCGTGCCCACAATAGGAAAGATTAAAACTTTTATTACAGAGAGGAAAATCTGAAATTTGTTGTCCGCGAAGAGCCAAGGCAAGTCCCGCCCAATTATGGAATGAAGGATCGACGATCTTATAGGTTGAAAAAAGTCCTTTGTCATCTGTAATGGCCACATGGCAAATTTCCCCTCTCCATCCTTCAATGAGAGACACTGTTAACGTATTTTTTAAAAGCGCTCCAGTTTTTTCGCGCTTTTTACCTGCTGGAAGAGCTTCTAAAAGTTTTAAAATAAATTTTACTGAGGCTTGGATTTCAAGCCAGCGAATATGGGCTCTGGCAAATACATCGCCACTTTTCCATGTCGATAAAGAGGGTTTTTCTTTGTGATATATACCAAAGGGAAAGGTGTGGCGAATGTCTTGGCGAAGGCCACTACTTCGTGCCACAAGACCTACCATACCAAGCTCCATGGCACTTTTTTTAGAAAGGACACCTGTTTCTTCAAATCGAGAAAGAACAGAGGGGGTATCCCAAAGGAGCTGAACGGCATCTGTAACATCTTTAAAAGCTTTTTTTAGTTTTTCTTGGAGGATCAAAGAAATTAATTTTTCGTCGATATCAAAGCCTACACCTCCAGGGCGAACCAATCCTCTGCCCAACCGACTGCCGCAGATCTCAGCCGTGAGATTTAAAAATTCTCCTCGCAGACGTCCACAATACGAAGAGGTAGGAAGATATCCAATGTCTGCCGCCAGTGCGCCCAAGTCACCCGTATGATTGGCCAGGCGTTCGAGTTCTAGCCCAATGGCCCGCAGCATCTGAGCGCGCTCGGAAACTTCACAGGAACTTAGTGTTTCTAAAGCATGACAATAAGCTAGGGTATGTCCAATAGACGTATCTCCCGCGGCGGTTTCCATATAGGAAAGCGTTCGTTTTGTGGGACCGTGTTGGAGTTGATGTTCGAGCCCACGGTGTTGATAGCCTAGTGCAATTTCTAAATGAATCACATCTTCTCCATGGCATTGAAATCTGAAGTGTCCAGGTTCAATAATTCCTGCATGAACCGGTCCCACGGCTACTTCATGAATTTCTTCTCCTGCGATACGAAAAAAATCTGTACCCAAAGCTCGAACGGGTTTTAGCCACGGATGGCCTTCGGGAAGGATATCGTGTTGTTCCTTGATTTCTCGTTCAAAAAGATGAGCCTGAGGGCATTCCGGGGTCAAAGAGGGATATTTTTTAGTAGGTACCTCCGTGCTTAACGGAAGGAGTGTTCCCTTCTCATCATGAGCTAAAATGGCCATCAGTTTATTTTCTTGTGCAAAGAGAGCCGAAATTCGGAGCCCTTCTTTTGTTTTTTCAATGATCTTTTTTCGCCATTCTTCTATAGGATGAGAGGGAGTGTCTTTTAATGGAAGGCTTTGGTGATTTCGAATCATGGACTTTCTCCCAAGAGTGTAGCGATGGAATGGAGATGGTGATTTATAAAAGAAGGAAGGGTGATCCCCAAGGCAATGACAATGAGAATCAAAACAATAGATGGGAAAAAAGACCAAAAAGGATCTTCTATTTTTTGTTTTTGAAGAGGTTCTGGGGGAGTTCCATGAGACATTTTTAAAAATAAGGAGATCATTCCAATAAAGATCATCGCCAAAAAGAGAAGCATGAAAACGGATATAAAGGGATGCCCTTGTTCAAACCCAGATTTTAAAATGATAAATTCACTGATAAACGTTCCAAAGGGTGGAGATCCTGTAATGGCAAAAAATCCGATGAGCCACAAAGCTCCTGAAAATGGCAAAACCTGAAGAACACCTAAAACATCTTTAGAAGTTTTAGATTTATAGACATGAAGGATATTTCCAGAAATTAAAAAGAGCATGGCTTTCGTGCAAGAATGATTGATGGCATGAAGCATTCCTCCAAAAAGAGCAGAGCCCCCAAGCCCCACACTTAAAGAAAGAATCCCCATATGTTCTACACTCGAATAAGCGAGCATGCGTTTATAATCTCTTTGTTTCAAGATAAAAATCGTTGCAAACACAAGGGACAGCATTCCAAATCCCAGTAAGATGTTTTGGGCAAACGCCGCTTGTCCTGTGGCCACACAGACTTGGTAGGCTCTCAAAATTCCTAAAAAAGCACAGTTTAAGAGACTTCCAGAAAGTAGAGCTGAGACAAAAGAAGGGGATTCACTATGAGCATCTGGGAGCCAGGAGTGAAGAGGAGCTAAGCCCATCTTGGTTCCATAGCCCACGACGTAAAAAATAAAAGCAGCGTGTACCCAAGGGACTTGAAGGAAGGAAGCTTTTTCAAGGAGAGCACTTATAAATAATGAAAGATGCATTTCAGAGCCTGAGGGTTGAATGGCAGAAACCGCAAAAAAGAAATTTCCAAGAAGAGCAAGAGCAATACCCACAGATCCAATCATCAAATATTTCCATGTGGCTTCTAAAGAGTGTTGGCTTCGATGAAAATAAATTAAGGGAGCGCTGGCAAGCGTTGTCGCTTCAATGGCTACCCACAGAAGTTCTAAATGTTGGCTTAAAATAACAAGCGTCATCGTGGCTAAGAAAAAAAGAAGACATGAAATTGTAATGGCCGCTTTTCTGGGACTTCGGGTTTCGTGCTTTAAATACTGAAGGCCATAAATCGCACAGCACAGAAATAAGAGGCTTGTGATGCTTAGGAATAAGAGTCCAATATCATCAAGATAGAGCCAATGGTTAAAAGTTCTTAGCGAAGGAAAGAGCCAGCTGCCTAGCGTTAACGCACTATGGGCGAAAGCTGTGATCAGAAGACTTGTTTGAGATACCCATTGACGTTTGATGAAAAACGTGGCGAGGCCTAACAAAAAGGGAATGAGGAGGAGAAGGGCAATCATGGTTCCCAATCCTTTAGATTTGATAAATATTTGACATTCAAAGAGTCAAATTCTCGACGAATGTGGTGCAGGATAATTTGTATAACAAAAATTCCCACAAAGAGATCCAGTAAAACTCCCAACTCAATAACCATGGGAGCTTCTTGCATAAAGGTCATTCCAAAAATATAAATTCCATTTTCAATGACGATATAACCAATGGCTTGCGTGACGGCTTTATTTCGGCTGACCATTAAAAAAAAGCCGACCATCAGTGTAAATAGAGAAACGGCAATGCTTAACGAGGAAAAGACTTGAGAGGGCAAGGGAAGTCTTTGGGCCATCCACAAAGACGCTCCAAAGAGTAAAGCGCCGATAAAAATAGAGGGCGTATATCCAATGATGGGCTCCATTTCTCGTTTAATATGGACTTTTTCAATTGTTTTTAAAAAAAGCCACGGGAACAAAAATCCTTT
>JACPST010000166.1 GCA_016193165.1 Deltaproteobacteria bacterium | reverse complement strand
TTTGGTTTTAAATCTCCTGCCTCATCAAAATCGTTAGATGTTAATTTTTTATCCTCAATCAGTTTTTCTCTTATAGTGTTTGCAATATGAGCGGAACGACCAAAAATAGTCGTGACAAGCGTGTTTTGTTGAGCTTCCGATAGTTGTCCATAGCTTGGAAGAGAGTTTTCAAGTGCTTCCTGGATATCTTCTCTTACGATTCTTCGATTGTTTTCAGTGATTCTTTGACCTTCTGTGTCGCCAATGACAGCGTCATCCACGAGGGTTTTTGCAATATGAATGGTATCTGTCGTTTTCCCAAGATCAATGATGTATCTTTGAAGCGCTCGAAGTTCTCTATCGCTTAATCCTACATTTCCTTCGATGGATTGTCCCACTTCAAGCGAAGCGCGTTGTTCTTCGGTGAGGGCAAGCGTGTCCCATTGTGCTCTTACGTTTTGAGGGAGCATATTGGGATAGGTTTCATTGAGGATAGAAGTCCGCGCGGCTGATTGTAAGATTTCGAGGCTTTCAGGTGTGAAGGGATAGGCCTGTGGATTGGCAAGGGCGTTTTGGATGGCTTCAAGACCTTCTTTTCGAAGTACAGGATCTTCACTGCCCAACTTTTCTAAAGCAGCATGGATGCGTTGGATTTCTGGCGAAGTTTCTTCTAGGCCTGGTTCGTCCGCCTCGGGCACTCCTTCGGTTTCTTCATCAGCAGGGCGCATTGAAGGAGGAATGAATTCTTCTAAATCCGGGATGTCCTCCGGAGAAATATCTTCCAGAGCTTGCGTTCCTTCTTCCGCAAAGACAGACGTACCCCTCGGCGAAAAAATAAGGGATAATCCTGAAAAAAATATCAGTGTTAAAACTAATTTTTTTTGCATTCTAACAACGATCCTATCTGGTTGTTCTCATAGAAGTTTTTGGCTCGAATTTATGAATGATTAAAATTCCATGAGAATTTTAGAAGCTTTGCCCCGTTTAAAACTTCTATCAACCTTCTTCTATATCGGTTATTTTTATTCAAAAGTGTAAGGAATTTCCTTATACTAGCTATGTGAGAAGACCTCTAAAAGTGGTGTCGGCGCCGGGAAGGATATGCCTCTTTGGAGAGCATAGTGATTACATTGGCCTGCCTGTTATTACCATGGCTATGAATTTAAGGCTTACAATTTCGGCATTTCCCAGGAGAGATAAAAAATTTCAAATTATAATGCCGGATATTGAACAAGAAGAGCTTTTTACCCCTTCAGCTCCTATTCGATATGCAAAAGAAAGAGATTATTTAAGGGCAGCGGTCAATGTCTTAAAGAGACGAGGATTTCAATTTCCCAAGGGCTATGATTTCTTCATGCGAAGTCAAATTCCTATTAATTCTGGGGCTTCGAGCTCTTCTGCAATGGTGGTAGCGTGGCTCAAGATGCTTCTATCCCTCCAAAATCATGAAATTGAATTTAATCCGATTGAAATTGCAAAGCTGGCTTTTGAAACAGAAGTTTTGGAGTTTAAGGAAGCGGGGGGGAGAATGGATCATTTTGCAATTTCCATGGGAGAACTGATCTATCTCGAAAATCATAAGACGACGGATATTTGTTTTTTGGGAGACGGGATTCAAGGCATTGTTCTCGGGGATTCCTTACAAAGAAAGGAAACAGTTCAAAATTTAAAAATCAATAAACAAGATGTTTTTGCGGGACTTAAGGCAATTAAAAAGAAAATTAAAAAATTTGATGTGGAAAAAACATCCGTCAAAGAAATCTTAAAGTATTTTTCTCCTAAGGCAGAGCCCCTGCGAAAGGCCATTGCCACACTGAAAAATAGAGATATTACTCATGAGGCTTTGCGAGAGTTTGTGATGCGGCCTTTCCAAAATCTAGAGAAAATAGGAAAGCTGATGAGTCAACACCATCTACGTTTACGAAATGATCTTAAAATTTCAACGCCTAAAATTGAACGGATGATTGAAGCCTCTCTTTCTGCCGGTGCGTTAGGCGCCAAGATCCATGGTTCAGGGCTGGGAGGGACCATGATTGCCTATGCTCCTGGCCGGGAAAAACAAGTCGTAAAAGGGATCGAACGCGAAGGTGGAAAACCCTACCTTATTTATCAGGACCGCGGCATCATTAAACACTTATAAAGGTAAGGCCGAAGTCTATGGGGTTACGCCAATTCTAACTTTAGAAGGTGACATATATTAAGATTATAGGAATTTATTGATTGTTGTTTCAACACAATTGTGATTAAAGCATAAGCATTATGGAAAAACCTCTTCTTCAGATGGCTAGAGGTGAAAAGGCACAGCGTGTTCCCCTTTGGCTCATGCGCCAGGCGGGGCGGTATTTGCCGGAGTATCAGCAGGTGAGGGCCAAGTATGGTTTTTTAGAGGTGTGTCAGAATCCGCAGTTAGCGGCAGAAGTATCTCTTCAGCCTTGGAAGCGCTTTGGTTTTGATGGGGTGATCCTCTTTTCAGATATTCTCATTCCTACGCTGGCGATGGGAGTTCAGCTGGATTTTAATCCGGGGCCTGTTATTCAAAAGCCGATTCGAGCGGCCAAAGACATTCGAGCATTAGAAGCGCGAGATTTATTTGAAAAAATTTCCTACGTTTTTAAAACGCTTCAACTTTTGAAGACGGAGTTGCCTGATTCTGCCGCACTCATTGGTTTTTGCGGGGCGCCTTTTACGGTCGCAAGCTACCTCATCGAAGGACACCATAGTC
>JACPST010000165.1 GCA_016193165.1 Deltaproteobacteria bacterium | reverse complement strand
TCTTTCAAACAGCTCTGATCTTATTGATTCTTTCTATTGTGATCTATTACATGCTGGGGCTGATGCCCGGAGATCCCATCGATCTTCTCATTAGTGCCAACCCCAAGGTCACCAAAGAAGATATTGTACGGCTTAAAAAAGTCTATGGCTTAGATCAACCCATTTATATTCGGTATTTTAAATGGCTCAAACAAGTCGTCGTCCATCAGGATCTTGGATTTTCAAGAACTCATAAGAAACCTACTTCAGAATTACTTCAAGGACGCCTCGTCAATACCTTTAAATTAATGTTGGCTTCTTTTTTACTGAGCTTGACTATCGCCCTTCCCATTGGCATCTATTCCGCCATCCATCATTACTCTAAATCCGATTTTGTGATTAGCATTTTAGCTTTTATTGGAATTTCCATACCTTCTTTTTGGCTGGGGCTCATGCTCATGGCGCTCTTTTCAGAAAAACTGGGCTGGCTTCCCGCAAGCGGTATGCAAACTATTGGAATCGACAGCCTCGCAGATAAGCTCAAATACATGATCCTGCCCACACTCTCCGTCAGTGTTCAAAGTATTGGCTATTGGGTGCGCTATATGAGATCCAGTATGCTGGAAGTCATTCATAAAGATTATATTCGAACGGCCAGGGCCAAAGGTGTCGATGAAGAAGTCATTCTTTTTAAACACGCGCTCAGGAATGCCTTAATCCCGATTATCACTATTATGGCTTTGTCTCTTCCGGGTCTCGTCAGCGGCGCCACCATTACAGAGATGATTTTTTCTTGGCCAGGAATGGGACGTCTTCTTTTAGATTCCGTCTTAAGTACAGATTATTATGTCGCCATGATTGCGTTTTTATTGCTGGCCATTCTAACGATGGCCTCCAATTTTGTCGCAGATATTTTATACGCGGTTGTAGACCCCAGAATCCGGATTAGCTCCCATGTATAATGTAGATATCAGGTCTGACAGTCCTTGGCAGATTGCATGGAGAAGATTTAAAAAGCACAAACTCGCCTCCTATTCTCTCATTCTATTGGCGCTCTTATCTTTCATTGTAATCATGGTTCCTTGGATTTTAGAAATGGGATTTCACTACGACTCTAACGTCACACGCATTCACGAACGCTTTCTCCCCATTTCCTGGCAACATCTCTTGGGGACGGACGATCTAGGCCGGGATGTTTTGGTTCGGATTTTTTATGGAGGACGCATCTCCTTAGCGATTGCTCTTATTTCCGCGTTTTTTTCTCTGTCCATTGGACTGGCGATTGGAGCGTGGGCTGGATATTACGGGGGAATTGTCGATACCCTCCTCATGCGATTTACAGATGCCATGCTTTCGCTTCCGCAACTCCCTCTCATGATTTTACTCGCGGCCATTGACCTTCAAAAAGTTTTTCCTCCCGCTCTTTCCTTCCTTGCGCGTGGACATACGGCATCGATGATAAAGCTCATGATCATCGTTGTCTTTTTTGGATGGATGACGGTGGCGAGACTTGTCCGGGGAGAATTTTTATCTTTGAAAGAATGGGAATTTGTCCAAGCCGCTAAAGGAATAGGCGTGGACAACCAAAAAATCATATGGAGGCACATGGTCCCTAATTGCATTGCCCCCATCATCGTAGCCACCACCCTTTCCATGGGAAGCATTATTCTATATGAAGCGGTATTGAGCTTTTTGGGCTTGGGTGTTCAACCTCCGATCCCGAGCTGGGGCAATATGCTTAACAACGCCCAAGAATATATTCGGTTGGCGCCTTTACTTGCTTTTTTCCCAGGGTTCTTTATTCTGATCACAGTGGTATCGATTAACTTTATTGGCGATGGGCTGAGGGACGCCTTTGACCCTCAATTTGTAAATAGGAAATAATATGAGAACCGCTTATTTCCCTGTATATATTTTAGGAGCTTTTTTCTTTTCTTTAATATGTTTAGAAGGACTCTTTGCTTCCACCCTTCATCAAGAACAAACCATGGAACGAACAGCCGCCGTCACAAGAACAATGAAGACTCCTTTCTCAACTCAATTTATCGGCGTGTATTGGCCTCATCTTTCCCATTTTTCATACAACAAAAATTTTCATGTAAGATATAGCGTAAATGGAAAACAGTGGTCCCCCTGGAAAGAAGTCTTTTTAATGACCGAGGGCCCCGATGAAGATCAGGAACCCTTTGACTATGGGCATCTCATCTACACCAAAAATGCGAATTTCATTCAATTTAAAACGGAGAAAATAGATTTTTCAAAAATAAAACTTAATGAATTTAATTTTGTATTTATAGATTCCAGAAAACCTCCCATTTCCCTTGCCAAACACAAAAAAATAAAACGTACGATTGCCGGAGAAGAATTTCTCATGACTCTACGCGAAGGCTGGGGAGCCGATGAATCGATTTGCTGGAAAACAGAAAATCCAACCGCTCAAGTATCTGTAACTCATTTATTCATTCATCACTCTACCCTCCATAGTCATATCCCCCATGAAGAATGCGATGACGCCATACGAGCTTATTTAGAGTATCACGTTAAAACACATGGATGGTCTGACATTGGGTATAATTATTTAGTCTGTCCTCATGGAGTGCTTTTTCAAGGACGACGATTCTCTGCAGAAACCACCCAAGATGTCATTGGCGCTCAAGTTTCCAAGTATAACAAAGGAACTCTAGGCATTTGCGCGATGGGTTCTTATAGGGGAGACGTTCACCCTTCTCAAGAACTCAAAATCACACTCTATCAATATCTGCTTTGGAAAGTAACCCAGTACGGAATTGATCCTCTAGGACAAACACCTTATACACCAGCTGGGGCCTCGGAATCTCAAAATCTTCAAACCATTCTAGGCCACAAAGACGCGCCTCTAGCTTCCACAGAATGTCCTGGGGAAACTCTCCATTCTGTCATTCCCGCGCTTAGGAGAGATGTTTCTGAACGCCTCAAACCGCCCCCTCCTAAGTAAACTTCTAATTCCAAAAGAGATCCAGCATCTGAGGATTTTCTAAAGCATGGAGCGCAATCGCAAGCCATGCCGTTCCGGCCATAGAAGGCGAGGGAGAAAATTGAAACGGCACTTCTTGGGTTGCATAGCGAATCCCGCCACTTGGAGTTTGCATTTTTAAAATCTCTC
>JACPST010000164.1 GCA_016193165.1 Deltaproteobacteria bacterium | reverse complement strand
GCCCATAATAGAGAACAGGCCTGATAGGACAGGATGAAGAGTCCTAGAATAATCAGGGGAGTTTTTAAAACGGGCTTTTTAAAAAAGATAATTTGAAACAAAAAAATTATTAGCAATCCCGCTGTAATCAATCGTGCGAGAGCCTCTTTAGCTGGCTCAAAGAGGATGACAGCGTGAATATAAGGATAATAGACAGGATTGATACCAATAAACGCCAGTGGAACAAGTATAAAGAAGGAGATTAAAAGAATCCACGAAATTTGATCTGAAATTTTTAACACAACGATATGCGCACTCTATCAGGCGGGGTGTTTTTGAGCAATATTAATTCACCATAATCAAGTCCCCGGGCATAATATAAATATTTTCATTTTTGATCCACGTAAAATCTATTTTTTTAAGAGGGACCTCTTTGATTTTTTCTCCTTGGGGAGTGTTGCGAACAATTCGAATCATGTCCCGTTGGGCTTGATCATTAAAACTTCCCGCCAACTTGACGGCTTCAAGAACTGTGATTGGTTTTTGAATTTCAAATAATCCGGGATTTTTAACCTCTCCTAAAACATAAATCTTGGCTTTGTTTTCTACGCTGACATAGACTTGAGGATCGTGAAAAAAATCTTTAGAAAGACGTTCGACAATATAGTCTCTCAGGGACTCCTCCGTAAATTGGGTCGCTGGTATTTTTCCAAGAGGCGTGTAGGTAAAGGTTCCATCGGGGGCAACTTCCATGTTCTTTTTTGAAAAAGAGGGCTCTCCAGAAACAGTAATCTCAATTTTTGCCTCGGGCTGAATAGGCCATGTTTTTGTTTGGAGAAAATCATCCGCGGGAGTCATTGGATGCGGTATCGTTGAGCACCCCCCAACAACAAACAGCAGGATAAGCACATAGGGAACCATAGAGGGATTTTTAGCTTAAAAATGGACCTGTGGCAAGAATGATTCTAAGGCCGTTATGAACTGTCCCCCCCCTTTTTTTCATTCTAACGCGTCTTTTTTTTTATATTTGAAATGAGTTTTTGAAGATGCGCGGATTGCTGTGGAACTTGTTTTAAAAGATTTTCTAAAAGGGCTTGCGCCTCTTTATAATATTCCAATTGAATAGAGGCCTGTGCCAAATGATACGCCGCAAAATAATTTTCAGGATTGAGCTTGAGCGCTAATTTCAAATGGGGGTAGCTTAAGGGAATATCCCCATTTTTTAAAAGGCTATACCCTAAATTAAAATGAAGAACTTCTTTGTTATAAATGGCCAGCTCCAGCGCCTTTTTAAAATAGGGAATGGCTTGCTCATATTTTTTTTCTTTTAAGGCAATGGCGCCTAAGCCATTATAGGCCTCGGCCAGATAGGGATGGAGTGAGAGTGCCCGGGAAAAATAAGTCGAGGCCATGGAATACTGATGTTGAGAGGTTAAAAACCGCCCAATCGTATAGTAAATTTCGTGATCTGTGGGATTTAAGGAAGCAGCCCTTTCAAATTGCTCAAGCGCCTTGGGGGAATTGCCCTGCAGATAGAGGGTTTCTCCATACCGAAGAACATAGGCGGCCAAAACTCTGTTTTCAAAAAAGTGATTTCCAGAGAGGGGATAGTTTAAAATTTTTTCATATTGTTTTTCGAAGGGGAGGAAGGGATGAGAAAGTTGGGTCAGCGACCCTTCTTTTTGAGTATAAAAAAGTCCAAAATTTATAAATTTTTTTCCATCTAAATTTTCTGGCTCAAAATAAATAATATTTTCTACCCCCTGCTCCTTTAGAAAGATCTCAACTCTTTTTTGAAACTGACGGGCTTGCCCCATGTCTTTGGGACAGGGACGGCAAAGCTCATGACCCAAAGCCGTTCTAAAAATGGCGCCATAGGCATCGACCCCTGTGATATCGGGACGCTCCTTTTCCACCATTTTTAAATACGTGAGCGGGAATAAAAAATCATCAGAGGAAATGTGAAGTAAAAATGAAGAAGGCGGGAGGGAACTTAAGATGGCTTTGCCATGGAGATAGGAAAAGGTATTATTTCTCTGATTGTTGGTGGAAAAGTGATAGAAGAATGGGATCACAAATAAAAAGGATAGAGTGAAGCGCCAAATTTTCGCGGAAAATTTTTGGTACAGGAACTGACATCCTATCCCGATAAAAATAACAAAGATAAAATAAGAATTAATATAATAAACGCGCGTGATAAAAACATTTTCAGGAACATAATGAAAATTTCGAATAAAAATAAGTCCCAATGAGCCCAGCAAAAAGAGCCCCACATAAATCAAAAAAAGTTTGACGTTTTTTTTAAATAAAACAAGGAGTCCTAAAATTCCCAAAACCCATATCCCGGGTCCATATTGCTCTGTCAGAGATTTAAAAAAATGAAGAACAAACAAAAACCTCTCTTGAAGAGAGATCGATGAAGCAAAATCAAGGGTTTGATACTGTGCCCTTGAGATATGAAAAAAGACGTCTTTAAATGCATGCAGGTTTCCAAAATTAAGGCTTTCATTAAGACCTTTAGGGGCAAGCATTCTCAAGGGAATATAAATATAAAATGAGACCCCCAAAACAAAAAGACCCACACATTTTAATAACGTTATTTTTTGAATGGGGGGCGTTAAATTTAGCCCCATCCACAGACAAAAGAGAGGGATATATAAAATCATGACCGTATGATTGGTGAGGCTCAATCCCAGGAGCCCGGAAAACATAAAAAGAAATTTATCCTTTCGGGTTTCTTCCCACACATATAACAGATACATAAGGGTCAGAAAAAGAAAGGCATGAAGGGTATACACCTCCGCAATGACTGATTGTGACCAAACTATTTTTGAAAAGCCCCCGACGAAGGCGCCACAAAGGGCAATCCAGGGATGACAGGCATGTTTGAGTAAAATATGATACAAAACCAAGCAGCTTAAAGCCGCGAAAAAAGCAGACATCAAATTAACTTTCCAGGCCGTCCAACTGATATCTCCCATGGGCAGAAGGGTGAAAAGTTTACCGAGGAAAACATAAAGGGGATAGCCAGAGGGATGCGCGATGCCCATCGTGTGGGCCGCGGTAATCAATTCCCCAGAATCTTCTAAGGTAATTGTTGGAGAGAGAGTATAGAGATAGACCAAAAAAGAACCTAAAAAAACGACACCTTGAAACAGATTTCGCCGCAGTTCCCCTTTGGACATAGTTTCATTTTTTCATGGGATCATCGAAAAGAATTCCTACTTTATTATAAGCTATCTTAACAATGGTATAATTAAAAAAAGATAATGGTTCATGGTTATCATGCTGCATAAACCCAATAATTTTTTTTGGCTTTCCTGAATGAATGACCTCATAAGGAATAAAGTGATGATTTTGTTCCTTAATGCGGGGAAATATCTTCAAAACACTTTCATTTTCAATCCCTTCCATAAATATTGATAAATAGTTCTTTGCATATTTATTTATAAAGAAAAAAACAAAAGATTCAGGATCCTTTAGATTTTTTAATTCCCAAATAACAAATCCAAACGGAATATTGCTAAAAAAAGAATAAAAGTATTTGTATAATTGTGTTTTGTTGGAATTGTTTTCTATTTGAGTAAGCTCATCAATGGGGACATTAAAAACTTGAGCAAGGTCATAAAGAGACTTCAATGTTAAGTTAGCCTTTCCGCTTTCAATTTTTTGATAATAGCGATAGCTCATCCCATGTTTGCTTAAATCCTTTTGAAGAATATTTTTTTCTTTTCGGATGCGTCGAATATTTTTTGATACCTGGTTTAAAAAATCGCTCAATGTCATAGATAAATTTATAGCAGATTGAATACAAATATTAATAGAAAAATTACTTACCGGGGTTTAAACATTCGCATATATGTTCTCTTGATGATTATTTAAGTTCGTGTTAAGTCTCCGATATTAAAAAACATGATTCTTATCATATTTATTTGATTTGCCTAATAGGCAAAAGGTGGTATTTAGAAAGGTTAAGTTAGTTTTTAAGTTAAATGGCCTGTCTGGCCTGTCTGGCCTGTCTGGCCTGTCTGGCCTGTCTGGCCTGTCTGGCCTGTCTGGCCTGTCTGGTTTGTCTGGTTTGTCTGGTTTGTTTCGTAGGCCGTAAAAGATGAGTATTTTAAAAGCACCTATCCTATGGTTCATAGATAAAACAGGGCATAGACACCCGATTAATTTTTTGTTGGCAATAGGGGTGATACTCTTGTGCATGTCCTTTTTTTTAGGCCATTGGAAGAGAGCATCCCTGACCTTATCTGTATCGACACAGCCCTTCTTAGAGAGGGGGGAGGGATCCAGTCATTTAACCACGAAAGAAAAAGAACGCCTCATTAAGATTCAAAATAAATTGACCTATAATTACCATCAGGAATTACTCCAAAATCCTCTTCTTCTTCAAAAGACCACTGAAAGACTAAGATCCAAAGATCCATCTAACAATCTGGCCGCATCCCCGGCAAAGGGATTGAAGATCAAAGTAGAAGAAATAGCTGGAAATCAGGCTTTGTTTCATCTTTCAGTAAAACACAAAGAACCCGTTTTATTTTTAAACACATTGATTGCCGTTTATCTGGAAGATTATTTTGAAAGTCAAATTAAAGAAAAAGAAAAGCTCATGGCAGAAATTAATAAAAAACTGACTGCGTTAGAAAATACCATTATTGATCAAGAAGCAGCTTTGCTGAATACCAAAACATC
>JACPST010000162.1 GCA_016193165.1 Deltaproteobacteria bacterium | reverse complement strand
GGTAAAATGGCTCTTACTTTTTCATTTTGAGCTAAATTTAAAAGGTTAACGATAGCCTTTCCTTTGGCCGCGCGCCCCGCCTCAGGAATTTCGTGAACCCTCAGCCAATAAAGTTTTCCAAGGCTTGTAAAACAAAGCACGTAACTATGGGTTGTGGCGGTAAAAAGATTTTCAACAAAATCTTCTTCTCGTGTTTCCATTCCTTTCACTCCCTTTCCTCCTCGACGCTGTGCTCGATAAGCGTCAACAGGTAAGCGTTTAACATAGCCTGAGTGGGTAATGGTCACGACGACATCTTCTTTTTCAATGAGGTCTTCAATCGTTACTTCTTCTGCGCGGGCAATAATTTTTGTTTTGCGCTTATCTCCGTAGGCTTTCGCAATCTCTTCAAGTTCTTTTTTAATAATTCCAAATACGAGTTTATCCTCCGCCAAAATGTCTTTTAATTCCTTAATTAACTTTAAAGTGTCTTTATGTTCTTGAAGAATTTTCTCTCGCTCTAGTCCTGTTAATCTCTGCAATTTTAAATCCAAAATCGCTTGGGCCTGAATTTCTGAAAGCTGAAACGCTTTCATCAAATTTTGTTTGGCGGTTTCGGGCTCTTTGGCTTTTTTAATGAGGGCTATAACCTCATCAATATTTTCAACGGCCACTTTTAGCCCCTCTAACACATGTATTCTTTCCTGTGCTTTTCTTAAATCAAACGCCGTGCGCCGCACCACGACTTCTTTTCTATGGGAAACAAAGAGCTGAAGCATTTCTTTGAGATTCAAAACCTTAGGAACATAATTATCGAGAGCGAGCATAATGATGCCAAAAGAAGATTGCAGCTGCGTCATCTTAAAAAGCTGATTCATCACAACACCCGCCACAGTTCCTCTTTTAAGTTCAAAAACAATTCTCATCCCTTTTCTATCGGACTCATCCCGGATATCTGAAATGGCTTCAATTTTTCGATTCCGAACAAGATCTGCCACATTTTCAATAAGCTTTGCTTTATTCACAAGATAAGGAAGCTCTGTAACAATAATACTTTGTCTGTCTCCTTTTTTAGATTCTTCCACTTCTGCTTTGGCTCGCATTTGAATGACGCCGCGGCCTTGGGTATAGGCTTCTTTAAGGCCTGATTTTCCATAAATAAATCCCGCTGTTGGAAAATCTGGGCCTGGAATAATTTTGACAAGTTCTTCAAGGGAGGCGGTGGGATTATCAATAAGCGTTAGACACCCTTGAATCACTTCCGTTAAATTGTGTGGGGGAATATTAGTGGCCATTCCCACAGCAATTCCTGAGGAACCGTTGATGAGAAGGTTGGGAATTTTAGATGGAAATACCAGAGGCTCTTTTAAAGAGCCATCATAGTTGAGGCCATAATCTACCGTCTCTTTTTCGAGATCTGCCAAAAGCTCTTCGGCAATCTTGGCCATTCGAACTTCTGTGTAACGCATGTGGGCCGCGTTATCTCCATCGATAGAGCCAAAATTTCCTTGTCCATCAATGAGGGGATAGCGCAGGGAAAAATCCTGTGCCATTCGGACGATCGTGCCATAGACCGCCGCATCTCCATGAGGATGATATTTACCGATAATATCCCCAACAACCCGAGCCGATTTTTTAAATGGCTTATTGTGAAAATTACTTAAATCATACATCGCATAGAGAGACCTTCGATGTACGGGCTTTAATCCATCTCTTGCGTCTGGAAGAGCCCTTCCCACGATAACGCTCATGGCGTAATCGAGGTAGCTATTCTTCATCTCCTCATCGATCGCCACAAAAGAAGCCGAAGAGGACGAAGGCGGAACCGGAGGCTTTGTTTCTTTAGGTGTTTCTTTTTCCCCGACCATTGTTTTTTACCATCTCACAAGCGCAGATGCCCATGTATATCCTGATCCAAAAGCACAAAGACAAACTAAGTCATTCTTCTTAATTCGCCCCGCTTCCCAGGCTTCACTCAAAGCTAAAGGAATCGAAGCTGCGGTTGTGTTTCCGTACTTTTGAATATTATTAAATGTTTTTTCCATAGGAATTTTCATTTTCTCACACACATTTTGAACAATTCTTAAGTTGGCTTGGTGAAAAACAAAAAGACACACATCCTCTTTTTGAACTTTGTTATGGTCTAAGGCCTCGCCAATCACTTCTTCAAATTTTTTAACCGCCGTCACAAAAACAGAGCGCCCATTCATTTTAGGATACCAGCTTCCTTCTTCAACGCATTGGTGTGTCATGCGTGGATGCTGCCGAGAAGAGGGGGCTTCAACCCAAAGTTCTTTGGCAAACCGTCCATCGGCATGAAGGTGTGTCGACAAGACTCCTCTTTTTTCATTTTCAGGGACGGCTCCCAAAATCGCCGCCCCCGCCCCATCCCCAAAAAGAACAGCAACATCTCTTCCTCGAGTAGCAAACTCGATCCCAGTTGAATGAACTTCAGTTCCTACTAAAAGAATCTTTTGATACATCCCTGTTTTAATGTATTGGTCTGCGATGGAAAGCCCATAAATAAATCCCGTGCACTGTTGGCGAATATCTAGGGCGGGGATATTAGGAATCCCTAACTTTTCCTGAAGAAAACAAGCCGTTCCAGGAAAAGAATAATCCGGGCTTAATGTCCCTAAAATAATGAAATCGATATCTTGAATTTTTAATCCCGCTCTTTGAAGCGCCATTTGGGTTGCTTCATAAGACATCTCAATATTTCCCATCCCTTCTTCCACATAGCGGCGCTCCTGAATTCCTGTTCTTTGCTGAATCCACTCATCTGTGGTGTCCATCATTTTTTCAAGATCTTTATTCGTTACCACCTTCGGCGGAACATAATGCCCCAAACTTAAAAAAGCAGTTTTGTTCATAAATTTTAAATATCCAAATTTCTTACTCTTAAAGCATTGGTTTCAATAAATTCTCTTCGCTCAGCTACTTCTTCTCCCATGAGAAGCGTAAAGATATTATCGGCCTCTACCCCATCTTCCACTCGAACTTGAAGTATGGTTCTGTTTTTCGGATCCATCGTTGTTTCCCAAAGCTGCTCCGGATTCATCTCTCCTAATCCTTTATATCTTTGAATATAGGCTCCTTTTTTGCTTGCATCAAAAACAACCTTTACCAGACTTTCTAAATCCTCTACGGTCTGCGCTTCTCCGTCGACAGCAACATCCCATGGAGGAATGCCTAGTTTTTCAAAGTCTTTGGAAAGCTTCCTTAATTCTTCAATTTCTGGAGAAATCAAAAACTGATGGGTAATCTCAAAGTTTTTCTTAATCCCCCCCCGAGAAGTGGAGAAAACCACCTTGTATCCTGTGTGGGCATCATCCTTTTCGATCTTGGTATCACATGTAGTCCCCTTTTGTTGAAGAATCTTTTTTTGAAGTGTTTTTGTTTCTTCTTCAATGTGCTTAACGCTGTGTAAAATAGTTTCTTTCCATTTTAAATTTAAAACCATCTCTCTCACAACAGAGTATTCCCTTTTCTTAGAAATTTTTTCTAGATTTTTTATAAATTGATTCGCAGACTGAATCACTTCTTTTAGGGTTGCCGTTGGAACGACCTTAGATTTTTGTTTAACCGTCACGCTTTCCAAACACGCATCTAAAAGGAAATTTTCTAATGCTTCTTCATTTTTTAAATATTTTTCTACTTTTCCCCTTTTAACTTTATATAAAGGGGGCTGCGCAAGGTAGAGGTAACCTCTTTCTATGAGTTGCGGCATCTGGCGATAAAAAAACGTCAAAAGCAAAGTTCGAATATGCGCTCCGTCCACGTCTGCATCGACCATAATTAAAATTTTGTGATAGCGTGCTTTGTCCGCATTAAACTCATCTGCTCCAATGCCTGTTCCTAGGGCTGTGATCAAAATTCGAATTTCTTCTGAGCCCAGCATTTTATCAAACCTGGCTTTTTCGACGTTTAAAATTTTTCCCTTCAAAGGAAGGATGGCTTGATTTTTTCTGTCTCGTCCTTGTTTGGCGCTATTGTGAACAAAAACACCTGAGGCCAAGGCAAAATTATGCGTGCATGGAACTTCAACATCATAGACATCTACTCTTTCTTCCATACACACCACTTTTTTAATTTTGTGATTATAAAGCCTAACGGCTGTTTTAAATCTTTCCGCGTCATTTTCAAAAAATCTGTTTATTAAAGTCTCTGGCTTAAGAAGATTCTTATTGTTTGTCTCTTTTCTTTCTGTTTTATATTTTTCTAAATCTACAGTTCCACAACGATCATAAATTTTTCTTAAACTTTGCATCGAAAAATCATAATATGTTTTATTGTAAGCCTGCTTTCTTTTTCTTCTGAACTCCTCAGTCCACTGTTTTTTAGTTTCTTGGCTTCTCCACTCTAGCAACATGTCATTTTGCCATTGCTTTTTCGCTAGTTCTGAGAGCTTTTCTTTTCTTTGATTATTTTTTTCAAAAAATTGCCTCACTTTTTTAGCCTGCGTCTTTCTAATCTTCTCTCGATATTCTTTAGTTTGTCTTATTTTTTTTGATTTTTCTTTAACATCTAGTCTGTGTAAAGTGAGGCGTGCGAGCCTTCTGTGAACTTCTAAATGTTCTTCCTTGGATAGCCTTATCATATTGTCAGGATTATTATTGCGCTTGTTGAAGTCTTTATGATGACGATGAGCTCCGCCCATATTCACATAAATTTTATTTTCTATATTATACTTATCGGCAAGAACATGCGTAAAAACCCATCGTTTCTCAGCCGGATCAAAAATCATTTCATATCCATCAATCGTTATTCTTCTGCCGACTCTTGATAATTGCCTGTTAAGGGGCATTAAAGAATCTTCCGGAGTTAAATATTGGGCTTCTTTGTAAGAGCCATCCGCAAGCATAAATTTGTGGTCTGGAGTACACTTAATTTCCTCGTCATTATCTAGAATAATTTTGACAATGCGCGCTTCTTTTTTTGTTAATCTGGGATTTTTAATTTGTCCTATCGCAACATGCCCCTCTTTAGAAATAGTGTAACAATAATTTTGTTTTCCAAGCTGATCTTCGTAGATTAGGTCTTCAAAACTTAAATTCCTTCCATCAACAAGCGCTATTTGGGTGTCTCCACCAAAACAGCCTCCGGCTGAATCTCCTTCCACAAGAAAAAGCTCGCTCAGTGCGGGGTCGCGTTCTTGGCAATCTGCCATTTTTCCTGGAAGCCCTCCTAAGTCCAGCGCTGTTTTTCTTCGAGTAAGGTCTCTGGCTTTTCTAGCAGCAATCCTCGCCCTGGCTGCATCTACGGCTTTTTGAGTTACTATTCGAGAAACGGCGGGGTTTTCTTCAAAAAAAGAAGTGAGCTTGTCATGAGTGAGCTGGGCAACCAACCCCTTCACATTGCTGTTTCCTAATTTTGTCTTGGTTTGTCCTTCAAATTGAGGCTGGGAAAGTTTTACAGAAATAACAGCTACAAGCCCCTCTCTAACATCATCCCCCGTCACCCCCTCTGGAATGTCTTTTAAAAGTCCCAGAGCTTGTGCCGCGTTATTAATTGTTCGGGTAAGTGCGGTCTTAAAACCTACAAGATGCGTTCCCCCTTCAATTGTATTAATATTGTTGGCATAAGAACACATGACCTCATTGTAACTATCGTTATATTGAAAGGCGGCTTCTACTTCGATATTGTCTTTTTTGGCTGAAAAATAAATGGGCTTTGGATGCAAAGGTTTTCTTTTTTTTCCTAAAAACTCGACAAAAGATTCAATGCCTCCCTCATAAAAAAAATCTTGCTTCTCATCTGTCCGCTCGTCTTCAATGGCAATTTTTAAGCCTCGGTTTAAAAAAGAAAGCTCTCTTAAGCGCTGAGAGAGGATTTCGAGACTAAACTCTACTTTTTCAAAAATTTCAGAATCCGGTTTAAAAGTAATAAGTGTTCCTGTTTTTTTAGACGTCCCCGTTTCTTTAAGAGAAGTGGTAGGTTTTCCACGCTTATAGGTTTGTGTATAAACTTTTCCATCTCGCCAAATTTCTAGATTCAAAACTTCAGAAAGCGCATTAACAACTGAAACCCCCACTCCATGAAGCCCCCCTGAAATTTTGTATGTGGAATCATCAAATTTTCCACCCGAATGAAGAACTGTCAT
>JACPST010000175.1 GCA_016193165.1 Deltaproteobacteria bacterium | reverse complement strand
CAAATGGCGTGCCAAAACGATGGCTTGTTTTTATTGAAGAATTTTGATTTTTTTAAAAATTGACGGTCGGATTTCCGTCCGTTATATAGGAGAGAAGGCTATCATGTCCGAAGAAATACAATTTAAGCAAAAAGAAATTGTACGCATTTTTGTAATGCTTGTTGGAGTATCTTTAGTCGTTTTTAGCTTAGGAATTTTTATTGGGAGGGAATCTCCGAAGGAAGAAACACAAAAAGATAAAACTAGGGGAACGACATTGTCAGAAGCTCCTCCTGTTGCTTCTTCAGCTCCGGCCGCGATGCCTATTGAAGAGCCTCGGCCTCTTTTGAGTCTTCAGGCTTTCAATGGATTTACAATTCAAGTGGCGCTATTTGAAACGCAAGAAGAGGCTCAAAAAGAAAAAGAAAGAATTCAAGCCTTAGGATTTCCCTCCGTTTCTTTACGGGAGGCAACCGTTGAAAACAGGCTGTGGGTTTTCGTGGATTTAGGTTTTTTTAAAGATAAAGAAAAAGCGCAAAAATATGCTTCCCTTCTTCGTGGGGGCATGAACTCTTATTTGCTCGCACGAAAGATTATGTGGGGAAAATTTTGGTCATTCACAAAGGTGAAGAGCTCTCCCTTCAATATCATGAACAAAAAGAAGAATCGATTTATGTGGCTTGTGGAAAGCTCGAAGTTGAAATGGGGGACGAGAATCTTGTTTTAAGTCAGGGGCAAAATTTACATATTCCCCCGGGAACCCGGCATCGGTTTAAAGCTTTAGAAAATTCTGAGATTTTTGAAGTTTCGACTCCTCACTTGGAAGATGTGGTTCGTCTCAAGGACCGTTATGGGCGAGTATAAATGATTCATCCTGTGATTATGGCCGGTGGCGTGGGTATGCGTTTTTGGCCTCTCAGTACACCCAGTCGTCCTAAACAATTTTTACCTTTGATTCATTCCAAAAAATCGATGTTTCAGTTGACTCTTGAAAATATTTTATCTTGGACAGAGGTTAATAAAGATAATATTTGGGTTGTGACACATCAAAATTTTAAATTGCTTGTGAAAAAACAAGCTTCCCGCCTTCGGTCTTCCCATTGTCTTTTAGAGCCCATGATGCGAAACACGGCCCCTTGTATTGGCTGGGCGGCAAAAAAGATTGTAGAGAAAGATCCAGAGGCGACGATGGTGGTATTGCCAGCGGATAATTGGATCGATGATAAGAAAAAACTCATTCAAGATTTAAAAACTGCCGCACACTTTGTGGAACAAAATCCAAATAGTCTGTATATTGAAATGGGGGGGAGGAAAGAGCAACAGCTCTTTCGTGTTAAACAATTTATTGAAAAGCCTGATCTTAAACAAGCCCGGCAGATGCTTAAAACCAAGAGATATCTTTGGAATGGGGGAATGTTTGTATGGAAAGCCAAGACCATTCTGCAAGAACTTAAAAAATATGAACCTTCTATTTTTGAAGGGCTTCAAAAACTTAGTCTCCAAAATTTAAATTCTGTTTATAAAAAATTTCCTACGATTTCGATTGACTACGCTGTGATGGAGAGATCCAAAAATGTCGCTGTCCAAAAAGCCTCTTTTCAATGGACAGATATAGGAAGCTGGGAAGGATTATCTTCTCTGCGGCGCAGTCGAGCCCGCAAATGGATTCAGCTGGATTCTAAAAATTGTTTTATCGATGTGCCTCAAAAAACAGTGGCTACGGTAGGTGTTTCAGATTTGATTGTCGTAGACACGCCTCACGGTCTTCTTATCTGTCATAAAAAAGATACCCAACGCGTCAAAGAAATTTCTAAGCTCATTGAATAAATAGGGACAGTCCCTATTGGTAGAAAGCCTTCAGTAGAACCTTAACTTTCGCCTGGTGACAATCGTGTAAGGCTTGTCATACGTTTTAAGGAGGAAACCCAGGCAAAGGTGTGAGTTAAGGTTCTACTGAAGGCTCACCTCATTGGGGTTCCTCAATGGAATTCAGTCTTGTTTGTAAATTTTCAAAAAGCTGTTCTGCTACTTTAATTAAAATTTCTTTCATTTTAGCTTCAGGCATGGTTGTTAAAAGTCCTCCAATTTTGGTATGATTAGAAATTTCTAATAAGGTATATCCTTCATCGATAGTATCCGTAGTGATATTTTTGACCTGGTAGAGATAAAAATTGTGTTCAATGGCTTTAAGAGTAGAGAAGGGAAATTCCGTTTCGGTCGTTAGCCGAAGCCAGTGATAGTACCCATTCATGTTTCGGCGAGGATATTCTATTTTTAGGGTGATAGTGTAGTCTCCAAAATTTTTTGTTGTAAAAACAACAGCTAAATGTTCACTGTCTGTTTTTTGTGTGGATTTAAAATAAGGCATCCACTTGTCGTAATTTTCATAATCTGTCAAAACCATGTAGAGTTTTTGTCTTGAAGTCGTAAGAATACGACTTCCTCTGGCTGTGTATTGATCAATCCTAAAATTTCCATTGTCATCTTCTTCTTCCCAAATGACCTGTGAAGGTTTGATGAAGAGATTGGGGGATGGTTGTGGAGACAATAATCCGAGATCTGCTTCTCCCGCAAAAGTTGCGGTTGAAACTAACACAACGAATACCAAAGAGGGGAACCTTTTTTTCATGGCTGCGATCTCCTTATTATTGCGCTCTGGGATTTGTGCAAAACCAATGCCAGGAATCTATTTTTCTATCTATTGGATAGTGTTTATATTTTTAGCTGATTAAAGGAGAGGCAATGTATATGTTGTAAACAAAACCTATATTTTTTACTTGCGTAAAAAAATGTCTGGCACCGAAGTGTCTGACACCTAGCCCCCTAGCCAGCACCTATCAGGCTAATTTTATTTTGCCAGCGGCTCTTAAGTGCTTCTTTAAGAGGCAAATGCTGGGGCAAAGAAAGATAGGGATCTTTTTCGATGATGAGTTCTGCTTCAGATCTTGCCTGCATGAGCCAAGGCTGATCTGTGATGAGATTAGCCACACGAAATCCAGGAAGTCCGGATTGGCGTGTGCCTAAAAATTCTCCAGGTCCGCGAATTTTGAGATCAACTTCCGCGATTTTAAATCCAGACTGAAATTCTTCCATGGCTTTAAGGCGCTCATGGGCTTCTGAGCTCGCAGTATAATGAGCCATTAAAAAACAAAAAGAATTTTCACAGCCTCGGCCAATGCGTCCTCTCAGTTGATGAAGCTGAGACAGGCCAAATCTCTCTGCATGTTCCACGACCATAATGGTGCTATTGGGGACATCAATTCCAACTTCAATGACTGTGGTTGAAACCAAAACGTGAATGTGGCCTTTTTTAAACTCAAGCATGATTTTATTTTTTAAGTCGCTGTCCATGCGTCCATGTAAAAGTTCAACACGAAATTCTTTAAATATTTTTTTAAGATGCTCGGTCATTTGAGTAGCATCTTTAAGATCAATTTTTTCTGACTCTTCAATAAGAGGATAGACCACGTAGGCTTGTCGTCCTTTTAAAAATTCTTTTGTCATAAATTCATAAAGTTTGAGACGTTGGGGTTCTCGAAGTACTTTGGTTTTTACAGGTTT
>JACPST010000161.1 GCA_016193165.1 Deltaproteobacteria bacterium | reverse complement strand
TCTTGGACTTTAATATCAGTTATTCTATCTTTTTGAATGATCTTATGACCAGCCTTATTCATAGGATCCCAAGGTCCCCATCGTTTGGGATTGGAGCCCTGAGGTTGTTTCCCAAAGAGCACCACCATTTGGGTATGAAAAGCGGCCGCGATATGGACAGGGCCGCTGTCATTTGAAATAAGTAAGATTGCTCTTTTAAGTAATGCCGCCAATTGTCTTAAATTTAATGCTCCACTAAAATCAAACACGGAGGGGGGAATAAAAGGCAAAATGTCTTTTTTAATGAGAGAGCTTTCCAAATGGCCTCCAATAAGAATGATTTGAATGTCCGCCTGTTCGCAAAGTTTTTGAATCATTTCGATAAAGCGGGGAATTGGCCATTGTTTAAAAGAAGCGGTGGTATAAGGATTTATAACAATCCAAGGTTTTTGAAGATCTAATCCTTTTTGTTGAGCTAAACCTTCAAACGAGCGTTCATCTTGTATTGAAAGAGAAATAGAATAGCTTTGAGAAGAACCAGCATCTCTGAGCTTCGCGTTAACGAGAGCTACAAGATCTAGATTATATTCTACTTCATGTTTAAGACTTTGAACTTTGAGATCTGGAAGGGTTTGTGTCAGCAAAAATCCCCATTTCCTGGGATATCCTATCCGATATGGAATTCTCATCAGAGTGGTGAAAAGATGAAAGTATTTATGAGGATTTGAAATGACGACAAGATCATAAGATTTCTTTCTTAATTTCCAGAAGAATAAGAACCATTGTAAAAAGTGAGTCCCATGGATTATGGGGGTAAAAGAAATAGTTTCATCGATATCTGGCTGATCTTTGAGTAACTCTTCTAATGAGGGATGAAGAAGAACCGAAAGACGGGCTTTGGGATAAGTTTCCTTTAAAGCATGAATAGCGGGAAGATTGAGTAAAAAATCTCCCAGACGGTCGGTACGAATAAATAAAATATTTTGGATAGCGTTAATTGGGAATGCCATTTTTTTTCATCTCCCAATATTTGGCATAGCTTAAAATCTGATAGAGGGAGGCAAAAATGGCTGCGATAAATCCAATAAATCCGTCTTTATATCCTTTTTTCATCAAAAAACTTCTAAAAAATCTGTCAATGGTTCTCCACAGAGCTTTACCCAAAGTCACTCGTCTTTCAGTCCGAATCCATTTGACGGCCTCTCGGGTGCTTTGGTTATTGAGTTTGTTGATAAAATCTTCAAAGTTTTTATAAGAATAATGAATAATATCTCCTTTTAGGTCTCCATAGGTTCCTTCTCCCAGAGCCACAGGATGGACTTCATCTTCTTGGTATCGAAAGGTGCCTTTTTTAAAGAGTCGTAATTGCCCACTGGGGTACCAGCCTCCATGCCGAATCCAATAAGAGCCAATGTAGTTTTTACGAGGAATTGAAAATCCCGTATGTGGGGTAACATTTTCTGTAAGCGTTTTTCTTATTTCTTCTGCTAACTGAGGACTTATCCTTTCATCCGCGTCTAAACTCAAAACCCAATTTTCTTTTGCCAAAGAGTAGCCATAATTTCTGTGACGTCCTTCAATGTCCATCTTTCGTTCTACAATACGGGCGCCATACTGCTCAGCAATTTGGCGAGTCCGATCGGTACTGCAATCATCTAAAACAATAATATCTTTGGCCCAGGAGACAGACTCCAGGCAATCTGAAATATTTTTTTCTTCATTTTTGGTCATGACCATGACCGATAAAGCTATTTTATCCATGTTTTAGCTTTCTTGCTTCTTCTATCATAATCGGCAGAATCTTAAAAAGATCGCCTACAATGCCATAGGTTGCAATATTAAAAATCGGAGCTTCTGGATCTTTATTAATGGCCACGATGACTGAGGATTTTTTCATCCCAGCAATATGTTGAATGGCGCCAGAGATACCACAGGCAATGTATAGGGTTGGAGAGACGACTTTTCCAGAACTTCCTACCTGGCGGTCACGCTCGGCCCATTCATTATCCACCACAGGACGTGAAGCCGCGTATTCCGCTCCTAAAGCTTGGGCTAAATCTTTAATGAGCTGAAAATTTTCTTTTTTTCCTATCCCTCGTCCTCCAGACACAATGATTTTAGCTTTGGTGATGTCTACAGATGTTTTTTGAGCTTCTCTAAAACCCAAGGATTTATAACGAGGCTGAATATGAGACACGTCACAGGCTATGGGAATGAGAGTGGCTTGCCCTTTTTCCTCATATTTTTTAAAAGCTCCTCTTTCCATCGTAAGAATAAGAGGGGAGCTTTCTAATGTGACTTTGGCTTGGAGCTTTCCGTTATAAACGGGGCGGGTGAAAACAGGTTTTTCGCTTTCAAACTCAAAACCTGTGCATTCCGCCAGCGCTCCACCATTTAAAGAAGCAGCAAGCTTTGGGGCAAGATCTGTTCCTAAGGGAGTGTGGGGAAATAAAAAAGCTTTAGGATTTTTTGATTGCACCAGTTTTTTTAAAACATCCGCGTACAGTTCTGGAGTGTAGGTTTGAAATGCCGGTGCTTCGGCTACAATCACTTCATCAATAGCCAGTTGAGTAAAGGTGGAAGCACATTCTTTTGTCTGGTGAGAAAGAATGACAGCTCCAATCTTCGTATTTAGTTTTTGATTTAATTTTTTGGCAAATGTCAAAAGTTCAAGACTGACCTCATCCACTTTGCCATTTCGATGTTCAACCAAAGTTAAGATCATAAAACCTTTGCTTCTTCCTTTAGTTTTTTCATGAGAGTTTTGGTTGCTGTGGCTTCATCGCCAGGAATGAGCTCTGCTCCTTTTCCTTTTTCAGGGACAAAGAGTTTTAAAACTTTAACCTTAGAACCCTTAGGTCCAACTTGATCTGAAGATAAACCTAAATCGGCCAGTTTTAAATCTTTAATTTCTTTGGCGCGAGCTTTCATAATATTGGGGAGTGTAGGATATCTGGGAATATTGATGCCTGTTTGGATCGTAACCACCGCCGGAAGGTCTAATTCTACATCTTCTAAAAGTCCACCTTCGAGTTCACGACTCCCTTTGGCTTTTTTGCCTCCCTCTAAGAGTTCAAATTTTGTTAAAATAGACGCGTGAGGAAGTCCTAAAAATTCCGCAAGCATAATTCCCGTCTGCATATTTAAACCATCTTCAGATTGAACACCCGTGAGGATAAGGTCGGGGACTTGTCCCTCAGCTCCAAGCTTTTTAATAGCCTGAGCCAGAGCTTTGGCTACAACAAAACTATCAGAGTTATCAAAGCTAAGGTCATTGATATGGAGCGCTCGATCCGCTCCCATCGCAAGACCCTTGCGAATGGTTTGTTTAGCGCTATCAGGCCCGAGTGTAAGAAGGATGACTTCTCCCCCTTGTTTGGACTTCAGCTGTAATGC
>JACPST010000160.1 GCA_016193165.1 Deltaproteobacteria bacterium | reverse complement strand
TTTTACTATGAGTTGTTTTGCTGTCATTTTAGCTGCTGGCCAAGGAAGTCGATTTTCACAAAACTCTCAAGCAGATCTTAAAAAGCAATATGTAAAGATTGAAGGACTTCCTCTGTGGGCTCAAGCCACTTGTCCCTTTGAACAGAGCCCTCGGGTGGATAAAATTTTGATTGTTGTTCCTCCAGAAGATGTTTTGGGGATTCAATCAGAGCTTTCCAACTATTCTCTTTCAAAAGTCATGAGTGTCATTGGAGGAGGAGTAAGAAGACAAGATTCAGTTTGGGCTGCGTTGCAGTGGATAGATACGCATCAAGAGTCTCCGGCGCGCCGGTGTGAGATGATTTTTATCCATGATGGAGCTCGCCCGTTTGTCACTCAAGATCTAATAGAAAGACTTTGGAAAGAGAAAGAAACAGGGGCTGTGATTCCTGTGATTTCTGTAACGGATACCTTAAAATTTAAAAATGGAGAATGGGTTGAAAAGACTTTAGATCGGTCACGGTGTGTGAGAGTACAGACGCCTCAACTTTTTTCTTATGCTTTGTTGCTTCAGGCTTTTGAATATCTAAAATCACATCCTCAAGAAGTGACGGATGATGCCGCTGTTTTAGAACTTATCGGAGAAAAAGTAAAAATTGTTTTGGGAGAAGAAGAAAATATTAAAATTACAACTCCTCAAGATTTAAAGCGATCTCAAGAATCGTTGATGCGAGTGGGACAAGGGATGGATGTGCATCCTTTTTGTGAAGGGCAAAAATTGATCTTGGGTGGGATTAAAATTCCTTTTTCTAAAGGACTGCAAGGTCATTCGGATGCTGATGTTCTGACTCATGCCATTTGCGATAGTCTTTTAGGGGCGGCAGGACTTTCAGATATTGGGACTTATTTTCCAGATCATGATCCTCAGTATAAAAATAGCTCAAGTTTAACATTGCTTGAGAAAGTCGTAGACAAGATTGGGGCTGCTGGCTATACAATAAATAATGTTGATGTCACGGTTGTGGCAGAAGCGCCAAAGCTTCAACCGACAATTCCTGAAATGAAAATTTGTTTAGCTAAAGTGATGAAGATTTCAATAAATCAAATTGCAATTAAAGCAACGACCACTGAAAAAATGGGCTTTGTAGGACGTGGGGAAGGAATTGTTGCCTTCGCCATTGCGACATTAAAAATATGATACTACTATGCAGGTTGTTCAAAAAGGCTCAGATGTTAGGCGCACGAGGAGGCACGACTGAGGCGTACTTAAGCAGTACGTCGAAGGAGAGCCGACGAGGGCAACGACGCAGATGAGTCTTTTTCAACAATCTGTTCGTGTTCGTATGGCGCCAAGTCCGACGGGTTTTTTACATATTGGAGGAGCCCGAACGGCACTTTTTAATTACCTGTTTGCCAAGCACTATCAAGGGATATTTGTTCTTCGGATTGAAGATACGGATAAGGAACGTTCCACAAAAGAATATGAAAAAGCCATTATTGAAGATTTAGGCTGGCTCGGCGTAGAATGGAATGAGGGGCCACTCAAAGAGGGGGCATATGGGCCTTACTATCAATCTCAGAGGATTCCGACTTATCAAAAATATCTTAAAAAATTAGAGACGTTATCCAAAGTCTATCCTTGTTATTGTACTCCTGAAGAATTAGAAGCTGAGCGACAAGATCTTTTGAAGCGTCATAAAACCCCTCGCTATCTTGGAAAATGTCGCAACTTAAGGGTCTCAGAACGAAAAGCACTTGAAGCTCAAGGGCGGGAGCCTGTCATTCGTTTTAAAATTGATGAAACACAACCGATTCAATTTCATGATCTTATTCGAGGGGATATTTCTGTGGATCCTACGATTCTAGGGGATTTTGTGATTTGTAAGGGAGATGGATGGCCTTTGTATAATTTTGCAGCTGTGGTGGATGATTGTGAAATGAAGATTTCTCATGTGATTCGAGGAGAAGAGCATATTTCGAATACTCCCAGACAAATTCTTTTGGCTAAAACCTTAGGACTTACGCTCCCACAGTATGCGCATGTTTCTATTATTTTAGCGCCAGATCGCAGTAAGCTTTCCAAACGTCATGGGGCAACGAGTGTCGGAGAATATAGAAAATTAGGATTTTTACCTCAAGCGCTTAAGAATTATTTGGCCCTTTTGGGATGGAATCCAGGGGACGAGCGAGAAATGATGAGTGAAGAAGAGTTGGTGAAAGATTTTGTGATTGAGCGAATGGTTAAAAGTCCCGCGATCTTTGATGTGGAAAAATTAAAGTGGCTGAATGGAATGTATATTCGAAAGTGTTCTGTGGAAGCCATGACCCAAGAAACATTGCCCTTTTTAGAATCCTATGGGCTTGAGATTCAAAATAAAAAAATGCCTTGGCTTCACAAGGTGGTTGAAACTGTTCGAGGCAATATTGATACATTAAATCAAATAGGGCCAATGGCAGAACTCTTTTTCGATGAAAAATTTTCTTTAGATGCAGAAGCCAAAATGTATTTGACGCAAAATAAAGATAAAGCCCAAGAGATTTTAAAAACCTTAGATGATCTTTTAGCCAAAATCACTCTTTTGGAAAAAGACGGATTTCAAAAACTTCAGGCAGAGCTTAAAGAAAAAGTATCTGCTTCAGATAAGAAAATTCTTTTTCAGGTTCAACGAGTGGCTGTTACAGGACGTCTGAAGGGGCCAGAAATGAATAGGGTTATGCCTATTTTAGGTGTGGACTCTTGCCGAAAACGCATTCGCATCACTCAAGCTTTCCTCTCATGAGTTTAATCATTTATAACACTCTGACTCAAAAGAAAGAAGTCTTTCAGCCATTAGAAAAAAATAGAGTTAAAATATATGTCTGTGGACCCACTGTTTATAACATCATTCATG
>JACPST010000159.1 GCA_016193165.1 Deltaproteobacteria bacterium | reverse complement strand
GTGGTAGGCCCAATCCAAGACATCTTTTGTTCCAGTTCGCGAGGAGTCATCTGTCTTCGATCTACAAGCTCTTGATAGAGTTTTCGACTGTATTTGAGTCCTTTGGCAATGGCTTCTTCATTGACATCTTTGAGTCTTACAGAAATATCCTTATAACTTAAAAGCTGTGCAATCCCCGCGCCCATGGCCCCTGCTCCAATGACAGCAGCAGAGTTTATTTTTTTAGGCTGAAGACTACTGTCAGCCACACCCGTTTGTTTTTTTGCGGCTTCTCGTTGGAAAAAAAGTCCAATGAGATTTTTAGAAACTGCCGTTTCAGCCAGCTGTCCAAATCCTTCGGCTTCAATTTTAAGACTGTCGGTCAACCCTCGATCGAGGCACTCATAAATAACATCCAAGGCTTTGAGAGGCGCTGGATAATGACCACGCGTTCGATTTAAAATCATGTCTTTAGCTTTTTTATAAATCATATGGCGGCCCAAACGATTTTTTTCGAGTAAAAAAGTCAGGGAAAAAAAAGAAGTTTCTTTTTTCTTTTTCCAAAGAGCTTTCTCTAAAACCTCAATCGCGCGATCTAAAAGAAGTTCTTGAGGAACCATCTCATGAACTAAACCTGTTTTTAAACATTTTTTGGCCGGCCAAATTTTTGCTCCCAAAATCATATCCAAAGCTCCCTGAAGGCCGATGAGCTTTGGAAGCCTCACGCATCCTCCCATCCCAGGTAAAATTCCCAAAGAAACTTCCGGCAACCCAATTTGCGTTTTAGGATGATCGGTCGCAAGGCGATAAGAAAAACCTAAGATCAACTCGCATCCGCCGCCCAAACATGCCCCATGAACAGCGGCAACCGTTGGAAAAGGAAGAGATTCTATGAGCGTCGGCAGTCTTTGAGCTTCGCTGGATTTGGTCATCCCCTCTTGCGTGGATCGAATCGATAAAATTTCGTTAATATCCGCGCCCGCGATAAAAATATCAGGCTTGGCGCTCACCAAAATCATACCTTTAATTTGGGGAGTTTTACTTAAGTCTTTCACAATCCGCTCGAATTCTTCTCCAGCTTCCATTGTAATTTTATTAATTTTTTCTCCTTCTAAATCGAAGGTTATAATTGCAATGGGAAAATCAGAATTCTCCGTAACTCGAATCTTAAATGCCTTCATGCGTATCTCTCCAAAACCATCGTGCCCCCTTGGCCTCCCCCGATACAAATCATTGCCAATGCGTGCTGCAGTCCACGCCGCTTCATTTCTTTGGCCAGCGTCACCACAATCCGAGCACCACTGGATCCTACGGGATGTCCCAGAGCAATGGCTCCGCCGTTGACATTGACGATTTGGGGATCCACCTCCCCTAAGGGCTCACTTTGGTCTAAATACTCTTTGGCAAATTTTGCGCTTCCAAACGCTTTAAACACAGCCAAAACCTGCGCGGCAAACGCTTCATTGAGCTCCATGAGCTGAATATCTTTAAAGGTTAAGTGCGCTCTTTCTAACGCAAGTTTCGTAGAAATCACAGGCCCAAGTCCCATACGCTTAGGCTCAATTCCTCCAAAAGCATAAGAACGAATGGCAGCCAACGGCGCATAACCTAAAGACAGGGCAACATCTTCTCTCATAACAAGAACTGCCGCCGCGCCATCTGTAATTTGAGAACTATTGCCTGCCGTCACGGTCCCATACCGACGGTCAAAAAAAGGTTTTAATTTCGCAAGCTGATCTAAGGTTTGATTTTTACGAGGGCCAATATCTTCTTTAATAACTTGGGTGTAGGCTTTTGGAACATAAACCGGCGTTACTTCATCCAAAAATTTTCCTTCTTCCCAGGCTTTCGTTGTTTTTTGATGGCTCTGTAGAGCAAACTGATCTTGTTCTTCTCTGGAAATCCCCCACTCTCTGGCGAGTACTTCTGCCGTTTCACCCATATTGAGACCACAAATGGGATCTGTCAGTCCTTCTAAAAGAGCAATCCGAGGTTTTAAAAAAGAAAGTTTAAAACTTAAAAGAGTTTGGATTTTTTGAAGAGGAGTTTTAGATCTCATGAGATTGTTTAAGAAATCAGCGTAAGTCTTTGGAAATAAAAGAGGGATATTGCTCATAGACTCTGTTCCACCTGCAATAACCACTTGAGCATGCCCCAAACGAATTTTCGTATAGGCCTGAGCAATAGCTTCCATTCCTGAGGCACAATTTCTCTGAACCGTATACGCTGGAACGTGACGAGGAATATGACTATTGAGACTGATGACACGCGCGATATTCGTGGCTTCAGCAGGCTGACCAATATTTCCAATGACGACTTCATCGATAATAGCGGGATCTAAATCTGTTTTGGCAAAAAGCTCAGAAACAGAAATGCGGCCCAGTTCCTGAGGAGAAATAAAATTAAACGGCCCCCCTGCTTTGACATAGGGAGTTCTTAACCTTTCAACAATAACAACGTCGGACGCAGCCATACTTTTCAACACATATCATCTCTTAAAACAAACTTTCAATCGAAATTTGGCATCACTAAATTTGACTTCATCCCATGAAGCTTCTATAACAAGTTTATGAAAGCCGCTCTCATTTATGGGGCTTGTCTTCTGACTACTTTTATCGCCACAGTTCTTTTTTATTATTTCTTAAAAGCTTTTTCTTTAGTGTAACACTCTAGTCTTACTATAGTGGATATACATCCCCCTACAAACCATCTTCGCTATTTCTGTTGCGGCTTCTACATGCTCTTTGGACTCTCGAATATCATTATAATGCTGAAAGGCGATGACAATTGTTTGAGAAATACTTTTTTCTTGGCTTGTAACACTAAAATGAAGCTCTTCTTCTTG
>JACPST010000154.1 GCA_016193165.1 Deltaproteobacteria bacterium | reverse complement strand
AACCCGGAATGCTTAAAGTGGTTTCTGTAGAGGGGAAAGAAATTGTTTTAACCTGTGCAGGGGGAAACTATTACGCCTTTATTAATGTGTGTTCGCATATGGATTTCCCTCTGAATGATGGGACATTGGAAGGGACGACGATTGAGTGCGCGCATCATGGAGCACAGTTTGATGTTCGAAGTGGAGAAGTACTTTCGATGCCTGCTGTAACTCCCATTGAAACTTTTTCTGTGCAAGTAGTGGGGGAAGAGATTCAGATTGAAATCCGGGACACGAGTGCCCAGGAGTAAGGCCATGGATGTAAAAAAAATAAGAAAAGATTTCCCCATTTTAAATCAAAAAATCCATGGGAAACCTTTGGTCTATTTGGATTCCGCGGCAACTTCGCAGAAACCTGCTTCTGTGATTGAGGCCTTGTCTCAATATTATGAATCGATGAATGCTAATATTTACCGTGGCATTTATGCTTTGTCTGAAGAAGCCACCCAAGCCTTTGAAGCCACCCGAAAAAAAGTGGCCCAGTTTATGGGAGCAAAAGAAGAACGTTCCATTCTTTTTACAAACAATACAACAGAAGCCATCAACCTTGTTGCCGCTTCTTGGGGACGAAAAAATGTGAAGGCCGGAGATGAAATTTTGCTTACCCAAATGGAGCATCATTCTAATATTGTCCCTTGGCAGCTTTTGGCTCAGAGCCAAGGGGCAACGCTCAAATATATTCCTTTAACTTCAGATGGTCAGTTGGATTTGTCTTCTTTGGATTCATTGCTTTCAGATCGGACCAAAATTTTAGCTGTGACTCATATGTCCAATGTTTTAGGAACCATCAATCCCATCAAGGAACTTGTGGCTAATGCCCATCCCAAAGGAATTTTGGTTTTAGTCGATGGGGCGCAAGCCATTCCTCATTTTAAGATTGATGTTTCAGATTTAGACTGTGATTTTTATGCTTTTTCAGCCCACAAAATGCTTGGGCCTACGGGAGTGGGTGTTTTATATGGGAAACCGAATATTCTAGAATCCATGCCTCCTTTTTTAGGGGGAGGGGAGATGATCCTAGAAGTTTATGCGGATTATGCCACATGGAAACCGCTTCCTTATAAATTTGAAGCGGGAACTCCCAATATCGGAAGTGTGATTGCTTTTGTAAAAGCCATGGAATACTTGGAGAAAGTAGGGATGGATGAAATTCGAGCTCACGAAAAGGAGATCACTCGCCATGCTCTTTTGGCGCTGCAGGAACTGGAAGGAATAACGATTTTTGGACCCAAAGATGTAGAGGTGAAGGGTGGGGTTGTATCTTTTGCTTTGGCTGATATTCATCCTCATGATTTGGGACAACTCTTAGATCAAGAAGGGATTGCGATTCGAGCGGGACACCATTGTGCGCAACCCCTCATGCGAGTGCTCAATGTCCCAGCCACGGCGCGTGCCAGTTTTTATCTTTATACTACGATATCAGAAGTTGATTTTTTAGTGGAAACACTTAAAAAAGCACGGAGGTATTTTTATCGTGGCTTTTGAAGCATTAGATGATCTCTATCGTGAAGTGATTTTGGATCATTTTAAAAACCCAAGAAATCATGCACCGTTGTCTGCCTTCGATGTGGAACAAGAAGGGTATAATCCTTTGTGTGGAGATCAGATTAAATTGCAGCTTCAATTTGAAAATGGGCGAGTGGTCAAAATTGGATTTATGGGGAAGGGCTGTTCTATCAGCCAAGCGTCTGCTTCAATTCTTACGGAAGAAATCCAAGGAAAATCTATTTCTGAGATAGAAGAAGAAATTCAATTTTTTAAATCGATGATGCAAGGGGAGGCCAATGTTGAGGATCAAGATGTTGGAGATTTAGAGGCCCTATCAGGCGTTCGAAAGTTTCCCGTTCGAATTAAGTGCGCACTTCTAGGATGGACAACGCTCGAAGAAGCACTCACCTTTTATCAAGAAAAAACAAAAGGAGCCTAAACGATGCAAAAAGATTCAGAACTTTTAGAACTCTTGCGTCCTATTCAAGACCCCGAGCTTTTTATTAGCATTGTAGAGCTAGGGCTTATTTATGGAGTTGAAAAAACTGATTCCCAAAATATTACTGTAGAGCTTACGCTCACCAGTCCAGGTTGCCCCATTGGGCCTCAGCTGATGGCTCAAGTTCAACAAACACTTTTAGAAAAAGTGGATGGGGTGAAGAACGTGGATGTGAAGCTTATCTGGGATCCACCCTGGGATCCCAAAGTCAACTGCTACGAAGAAGCCAAAATGCAGCTTGGGATATTCTAGGGGATACTTTAAGTAGAATCTAAGTATGTAAAAAATTCTGATGTTTGTTTTCAATTTTTACACAATTTGAAAACGCCTATTTTAAAAGCACAGCTTAAGTCTTGAATATTATTGATCTTTCTTTGTCTGTTTTTTTCTATTTTTTGGCATAAGAATTGCTTTAATTTTTTCATAAGCACATAGGAGGGCTTTATATGAAGAAAATGAATTTGTTTATTTTTTTTGTTTTTCTGGGTTTTTTTATTTTTTCTTTAAAAACATATTCTCAAGGTGTACCAGATCGATACATTGTTGTTTTCCATGAGTGGGTGAGTCATCCAGATCTTCATGCTAAACGGTTAGCACAAGGACATGGTTTGGCATTAGGGCATATTTATCAACATGCTCTCAAAGGATTTGTGTCCACTATCCCTATGAATAAATTGGATTTGGTTAAAAAAGATCCCGATGTAATCTATGTTTCTCAGGATCAGATTGTGACTTTGGTAGGAAATGATCGTGTGAGGGGACCTGGAAAACCAGGTGGAGGACAAGGAGGAACGACACCACAACCTGCTCAAGTGCTTCCGTCTGGGATCAATCGTGTGAATGCGGAATTGAGTTCTTTGGCATTTATCGACGGTCAAGATCAAAGAGTCGATGTGGATGTAGCAGTGCTTGATACAGGGATTGATAAAAGTCATCCTGATTTAAATGTCGTGGGAGGCATTAATTTTTCTACAGGAAGACCTACTAGTTTTAAGGATGGAAATGGCCACGGAACGCATGTTTCAGGAACCATTGGAGCTTTAGATAATGCCATTGGAGTTGTAGGGGTTGCTCCTGGAGCACGTCTTTGGGCTGTGAGAGTGTTGGATAATAATGGAAGTGGTTTTTTGTCAGACGTGATTGCTGGCATTGATTGGGTAACGCAACGAGCGGATGTGATTGATGTTGCAAATATGAGTTTGGGGTGGACAGAGGATTCCTCTAGTCCCAGTCCTGTT
>JACPST010000153.1 GCA_016193165.1 Deltaproteobacteria bacterium | reverse complement strand
GGCGCAGCGCATTGGGATGGTCAATAAAGTGTGTCACGATAGTCAGCTCATGGATGATGTTTTAAAAACCGCAAATCTCATTGTTTCAAAAGGCCCACTTGCTGTTGCGCAAGCCAAGCGAGTGATCGAAGATGGGTATCATAAAGAAATTGCCGATGCGTTAGAACTCGAAGCTGAAGCGTTTGCAAAAACCTTCGATACTGAAGATCAAAAAGAAGGCGCCAAAGCCTTCCTCGCCAAACGTCCTCCTCAGTTTGTGGGGAGATAAGATATAAACCATTCTTTGGCAAGTTGAGCGGCTTCTTCTAATGTCCCAGGTTCTTCAAAAAGATGGGTCGCTTTGGGGACCAGTACTAATTTCTTTTCACATTCTAAAGCTGCATACGCCTTTTGGTTAAGTTCAATGACGCCAAAATCAGCTCCACCCACAATAAGAAGAGTTGGGGCTGTTACTTTTGGCAAGAGAGAAAGCGCTAAGTCAGGCCTTCCTCCCCGAGAAACAATGGCTTTGATTTTAGGATTTTTTAAGACAACGGTGGCTTCTAAGGCTGCTGCCGCGCCTGTACTTGCGCCAAAAAATCCAACTTCAAGAGTTTTAAGTTTTTCTTGAGTTAAAAGCCACTGAGCTGTCAAAGAAAGTCTTTGGGTTAAAAGGGCAATATTAAATCGTGTTTCATAGGTTTGATCTTCTTTAGACGTCAAAAGATCAAAAAGGAGCGTTCCCATGCCTGCCTCGTTCAAGACGCGAGCTACAAATTGATTTCGAGGACTCAGCCTCGAACTTCCAGTTCCATGAGCAAAAACAACCATATTTTTTGTCTGAGGTGGAAGAGTGACAATCCCATCTAACGTCACAGATTTTAATGAGATTTTTATCTTTTCCTCTTTCATGGTATCCCTCTCTTTCAATTATAGTGTACAATAAAAGAGGATGGTTCAAGAAAAATTAAAAATAGCTTTTTGTGGTGATGTGATGCTGGGGCGAGGGGTCAATGAGGTCATTCTTAAAAGAGATCCCAGCTACGTGTGGGGAGATGTTCTTGCTTTACGAAAGAACGTTGATCTTTTTGCTATTAATTTAGAATGTGTTATCTCTCAAAGAGGATCTCCTTGGGGTGCGACCCCTAAGGTGTTTCATTTTAGAGCGGATCCCAAAGCTTTTGATGTTCTTAAAGCAGCCCATGTTAATTATGTTTCTTTGGCCAATAACCATACGTTAGATTATGGCGCTCCTGCGATGGTCGATATGACTAAAAATTTAAAAAAAGAAAAAATTTCTTTTAGCGGAGCCGGCAGAAATGCCCAAGCAGCATGGAAGCCCGCCATCGTCATTCATAAAGGGTATAAAATTGCTTTTCTCTCTCTGACCGACAATATGCCAGAATGGGAAGCTACCCACGATGTTCCAGGAGTGAACTATTTACCTATCAGTTTAGAAGAGCCTATTCTATGTCGGGTTCAAAGAATGATTGATCTTGTGTTGCAGCAAAAACCAACTCTCACGGTATTATCCATTCATTGGGGACCGAATATGAGGACATATCCTTCTAAACTATTTATTGAATTTGCCCATAGAGTGATGGAGATGGGGATAGATATTTTTCATGGTCATTCTGCTCATGTTTTTCAAGGGCTTGAGATTTATCGTGGGAAGCCGATTTTCTATGATACAGGTGATTTTTTGGATGATTATATGATTTCTGAATATATCGATGAGCAGATGCTCTATTGTCTTCACTATGATGGGAAAATACTTAAGAAAATAGAATTATATCCTGTCAAATTGGAATATGCGAGGGTCAATCAAGCCAAAGGAGAAGTAATTCATTCTATTTATGACCGCATTCAAAAACGTTCAGAACCCTTTGGGACAAAAATTAGAAAAGAAAAAGAGAGGTTTGTCATTGATGTTTTTTAAAGATAGAAAAGAGGCAGGGCAAAAGTTGGCTCAATATCTTTTGTCTTATCAAGATCAACCCCGTACTTGGGTTTTGGGGCTGCCACGCGGAGGGGTGGTTGTGGCATCCGAAGTGGCTAAGCACTTGCATCTTCCTTTAGATATTCTNNTCCAGAATTTGCCATTGGAGCGGTGGATGAAAAAGGGCAGGCGATTTTTAATGAAGGGGTAGAAGAGTTAGGAATTTCTGAAGAATATAAAAAGGAAATCTTAGAAAAAGAAAAAAAAGAAGCTGAGCATCGACTACAGCTGTATCGAAAAAATAGACCTCCTTTAGATTTAAAGGAAAAAACAGTGATCCTGATTGATGATGGTTTAGCCACCGGAGCAACGATGCGAGCTGCGGTTTATTCTGCCAAAGCGAAAAAGGCTAAAAAAATTGTTGTGGCTGTACCGGTAGCAGCGCCGAGCTCTTTAGAGAAATTGGAAGATGAAGCAGATGAGCTTATTTATTTGGAGGCACCTTATTTTTTTGGTGCCGTAAGCAGTTTCTATGAGCACTTTGAGCAGACGACGGATGAAGAAGTAATGGAATTATTGTCCTGACGTTTTTATCGGAAGAAAAGACTTAAATAAGCTTGAGAGATATGGTAATATTTAAAGTGGCTTTAACGATTCAAGATAAGAAATAAGAAGGAGGCCTACTAATGGCAAAAAATCTTCAAGATCAAAAGTGTCGATAAAACTCGACACTTTTTATTTTTTCTGATAACCTATGGATAATGCTAGATAAATCAGTGCTCAAGGGAGTGCTTCAAGAGTGGAGTTTTTGGGGAAAACCATTTCCTTTTAGTATCCCTAGAAAAGTTTTAAAAACTCAAAATATTACACTTTCTCCAGATATTGTTTGTGTGATTCAAGGGGTTAGGAGATGTGGTAAATCAACACTCTTGGCTCAAATGGTTCAATATTTAAAACTGCCTGTAACTGCCTGTACCTTTGTTAATTTTGAAGACCCTCGTTTGAGCCAAGACTTGACCACTGCTCTTTTAGATCAAATTGTTTCTTTTTCAAAAAAAGAATTTCCATCTCATCATCGGTATTACTTTTTTTTAGATGAAATTCAAAATGT
>JACPST010000158.1:1247-2568 GCA_016193165.1 Deltaproteobacteria bacterium | reverse complement strand
GCATTATCATCAAATTTAATATACGACCCATCTTTTCGCCCTACGGCTTTAGTAGTTCGTACCACCACAGCTTTTGCCACTGTTCCTTTTTTAATTTTGGAAGTCGGAAGCGCTTCTTTCACAGTGACCACAATAATATCTCCTAAACTTCCATAGACACGCGCAGATCCTCCCAATACTTTAATGCACTGAACTTTCCGCGCACCGGAGTTATCTGCTACTTCTAAATTTGTACGTAATCCGATCATTGATTAATCCTGCGCTTTTTTAATCACTTCTTTGAGATGCCATTTTTTTAACTTACTGATGGGACGCGATTCTACTAAAGAAATCGTATCCCCCACCTTTGCGGCTTCTTTTTCATCATGTACCAAATATTTTTTCTTAACATTGATATATTTTTTATATTCAGGATGCATCACCCGTCTCACGACTTCTACGACCACTGTCTTTTGCATCGTATTTCGAATAACAACCCCCATAAGCTCTCGCCTGTGTCCTCGTTTTTCAATTTGAACTTCTGTCATGCTACCGCCCCCTTTGTCCTTCACTTCGTTCCGGACATTTCCCCCGTTTCATCGGGGGAATCCCCTCCTGGGTTCAACTTTTTCTCTTAAAATTGTTTTTACTCTCGCTAAATCTTTTTTGATATCTTTAATTTTAGCTGCATTTTCAAGCTGACCTGTCTGAAGTTGAAATTTCAAATTAAAAAGCTCCTGTTGTAAATCCAGTTCTTTTGCCTGAAGCTCTTTTAATGAGTGTTCTCGAATATCTTTGGCTTCCATTAAAATTCCTCTCTCACAACAAACTTGGTCTTCACAGGCAATTTATAAGCCGCGAGTTCTAATGCCTCCTGAGCAACTTCTCGACTTACCCCTTCCATTTCAAACAGCATGCGGCCAGGCCGAATCACACTAACCCATTCCTCTGGATTTCCTTTTCCTTTTCCCATCCGTGTTTCAGCAGGTTTTTTTGTAACCGGTTTATCTGGAAAAATACGCACCCAGACTTTTCCACCACGTTTCACAAAACGAGTCATCGCCACACGTGAAGCTTCAATTTGCTTGGAAGAAATAGTGCCGCACTCTAATGCTTTTAAGCCATACTCTCCAAAATCTAAATTACTCCCTCGATAAGCAAAACCTCTCATTTTGCCCTTTTGATGCTTTCGATATTTAATCTTCTTAGGACTGAGCATGGGCACCTATCTCTGTTTTTGCTTTATCTGTTCCAAGAATCATTCCTTTATAAATCCACACTTTTACGCCAATCAACCCATAAGTGGTCAAGGCCTCTGCGGTTCCATAATCAATGTCTGCTC
>JACPST010000158.1:0-1193 GCA_016193165.1 Deltaproteobacteria bacterium | reverse complement strand
GCACCGATCCCTCCAAATAACTTTGAGATCGTGCAATTTCTGCTCCTGCTAAACGACCTCCGCATTTAATTTTGACCCCTTTGGCTCCAAAGCGAAAGGCAGAGAGCAACGCTTTTTTCATCGCACGTCGAAAGGCAATCCGACGTTCGAGTTGTGCGGCAATATTTTCTGCCACAAGTTGTGCATCAAGCTCTGCTTTTCGAATCTCTAAAATATTCAAAGCCACTTTTTTAGGAGTCAGCTTTTGAACTTCGGCTTTAAGCTGATCAATCCCAGAACCTTTTTTTCCAATCACAATTCCCGGGCGAGAGGTGCACACAGTCAGTTTAATTTCATCTGCCACTCGATCAATCAAAATGCGTGCTACCCCTGCATGATTTAATTTTTCTTTCAAAAATTTTCTTAATTTTAAATCCTCATGCAATTGAGCTGCGTACCCTTTTTCTGCGTACCATCTAGAGTCCCACGTTTTATTAATACCCAGTCGAAATCCAATAGGATTTGTCTTTTGCCCCATCTTATCTTTCCTCCAATTCCACTGTTACATGACTGGTTTTTTTCCGAATCCAAGCGGCAGATCCTCGCGCTCGCGCGTGAACACGATAATGCATCATCCCTTGCCCCACATCTACTTTCTGTACATACAAGTTATCCACATCAATACTTCCCTTGTGATCTGCATTTGCAATTGCTGAACGAATTACTTTTGAAAGAATACGCGCCCCCTTCTTAGGAGTAAATTTTAAAATATCTAGGGCGGCTTGAGCTTTCTTGCCGCGTACCAAAGCGGCAACCAAATTTAGCTTTTGAGAGCCCATAAATGTGTAACTTAAATGTGCGCAGCTACCTGCCATATTTTTTTTACCTTGCGGGAGCGGGTACTCCACTGGTCTCCTCTTTCTTCACGATGGTATGTCCATGGAAAAGACGCGTAGGAACAAATTCTCCTAATTTATGACCCACCATATTTTCTGTCACATACACAGGAACAAACTTTCTACCATTGTGAACCAAAAAGGTAAAACTCACCATCTCTGGAATCACGGTTGATCGCCTAGACCAAGTCTTAATGGGAGTTTTATCTCCCGATTGAACTTGGCCATGGACTTTCTTTAACAAATGATCATCAACAAAAGGTCCTTTTTTAACTGAACGTGGCATATTCTTACCTCACTCCTTTGGGTCTTCGTGTT
>JACPST010000157.1 GCA_016193165.1 Deltaproteobacteria bacterium | reverse complement strand
TTTCTGAAATGAGTTTTGAAGAAGCCTCGGAACTAGCGTACTACGGTGCCAAAGTCATCCATCCCTCCACGATGCTTCCGGCCATAAGTAAAAATATTCCTGTGCGAATTTTAAATACAAATGAGCCCACGCATCCTGGCACGATCGTTTATCAAGAAAAACAAAAAACCCCAGAAACTGTTAAAGCCATTGCCCACCGATCAGGACTTTCAATCATCAACATCACGTCCACGCGCATGCTGGATCAACATGGTTTTTTATCCAAAATTTTTGAAATCTTTGCCAAATATCGAGTCAGCATTGATACCGTTTCTACATCTGAAGTCTCTGTCTCTGTTACGGTTCAAGAGGGGCAAGAGCTCTCTTCAGTTCTTACAGAACTTAAAACTTTTTCAGAAGTTTCTATTGAACCATGCCATGCTGTGATTAGCGTTGTAGGAGAAGGACTGAGAGAAGATCAAACCATTGCGGCAAAAGTTTTCACAATTCTTCAGAAAGCTCAAATGCCTATACGAATGATTTCTCTGGGCGCTTCAAAAATTAATCTTAGTTTTATTGTCGAAAAAAGATTAGCAACTCAAGCTGTCCAAGCCCTACACCAAGAATTTTTTACTTCCTAAAAAATCAAGGTTGAAAGCCACCAAGTGATGGCGGCTATAAAAGCGGATGCTGGAATAGTTAAAATCCATGCCCATACAATTTGCCCTGCGACTCCCCATCTGACAGCAGAAAATTTATTCACAGTTCCCACGCCCATAATGGAACCTGTAATCGTATGTGTCGTAGACACGGGAATCCCTAATCCTGTGGCTAAAAAGAGAGTTATAGCTCCCGCGGTTTCAGCACAAAATCCTCCCACAGGTTTTAGTTTTGTAATTTTCATTCCCATTGTTTTTACAATACGCCACCCTCCAAAGAGTGTTCCAAGCCCCATCGCTGCGTGACAAGATAAAACGACCCATAATGGCACATGAAAAGTCGCGCCTAAAAAACCTGTAGAAAAAAGAAGAACCGTAATAATCCCCATCGTTTTTTGTGCATCATTTCCCCCATGACCTAAACTATAGAGAGCGGCTGAAAGAAACTGAAGAATTCTAAAACTTTGATCTATTTTTCGAGGAGTTGTCTTAAAAAAAATAATGGAAACAAGGGTCATAAAAATAAAAGCTAACGCAAATCCTAAAAATGGAGAAACCACAATGGAAACAATAATTTTAGTAAAACCCGCTGATTGAAGCGCACCCACCCCTGCTTTAGCTACGGCCGCACCCGCCAATCCACCAATAAGCGCATGAGAAGAACTGGAAGGAATTCCATAGTACCAGGTAACCAGATCCCATACGATCGCTCCTGAAAGCGCCGCAAGAACAACAATGGGATCTACCACGCTAGGATCCACAACCCCTTTCCCAATGGTATTGGCCACATGAAGCCCAAAAAAAAGAAAAGCAATAAAATTAAAAAAAGCGGCCCACACCACCGCCCATTGAGGTTTTAAAACACGAGTTGAAACAATAGTAGCAATGGAATTAGCCGCATCATGGAAGCCATTAATAAAATCAAATATCAAGGCAACAGCAATGATAAAGATAATAAGGACAAGACTAATTTCCATAAATAGGATTAGGCGTACTCTAGAACAATGCCTTCAATAATATTGGCCACATCTTCACACCGATCCGTCATAGATTCTAAAAGCTCGTAAATTTCTTTAAGCTTAATGAGCTGACGCGTATCGGGCTCCTCCAGAAAAAGTTTAGAAATTCCAGAGCGCAAAAGATTATCCCCTTCATTTTCAAGGCGATTAATTTCTACACAATCTTTAATCATCTCCTGTGGTTTTTTAAGATTATTAAGACCTCGAACTGCTCGCTTAATACACTCTGCTGCCCGAATACCGACTTCTGCCAAACTAAACGCTTCTGGAGGAACAGACGTGATTCCATAGAGAAAAATTCTTTGAGAAGCTGCTTCAATAATATCGACCACATCATCCATTTTGCTGATGAGCTGATGAATTTCTTCACGATCGATGGGCGTAATAAAGGTTTTGTGAAGCATTTCCATCGTTCGATGCGTCACCTCATCGGCCTGATGTTCAATATCTTTAATCTTGTGCGCGTGACTCTCCGCACGTGACAAATCAGAAAGCATCAGCTTAAATTGCTGAGCAGCTTCTTCAATAAGATTTGAACTTTGTTCAAAAAGGTCAAAGAAACGACCTTCGCGAGGCACGATTTTACTCAACATACGAGACCTCCCAATTTGGAAGCGACGTTAGCAAACCAAGACGTTGAGTGTCAATATAAATATCTTAACTCACCATAATTATCTTAACTCTTTGCTGTTCACCCACTCCTCTACCATTTCCTTAAGGGTCACTAAAGGCACAGGCCCACTGAGAAGCACAACATCATGAAATTCTCGAATATCAAATTTATTCTTTAATTTCTTTTTGGCCTCTTCTCGCAAATCATAAATCGCTCTCTGCCCTACTTTGTAGGCCATGGCCTGACCAGGCCAAACAATATAGCGATCAATTTCGTTATTCATTTCCATTTCATTGGCCGTGCGTGTTTCTCGCATAAAATTGAGGGCTTTTTCTCGAGACCATCCAAAATAATGAATTCCAGTATCCACCACCAATCGAATCGCTCTCCAAGCCTGGTCCATCAGCATTCCTACGC
>JACPST010000156.1 GCA_016193165.1 Deltaproteobacteria bacterium | reverse complement strand
TAGGAGTGGCGGTCATGACCAGCATATGAGGATGCTGTCCTTTTTTCTTTAAGAGAAGTCTCTGTTCAACGCCGAAGCGGTGTTGCTCGTCAATAATAACAAAGCCCAAATTTTTAAATTCAATATCGGATTGAATCAGGGCATGCGTTCCAATGATCAGAGAAATAGCTCCACTTTGAATGTCAGAGGCAAGTTTTTCTTTTTCGTTTTTCTTCATATCACTTTTTAAAAGCCCCAAAGAGATGTCCAAAGGAGAAAGGTAAGCTTGAAAGGTCTTAGCATGTTGCTCAGCTAAAATTTCTGTTGGAACCATAATGGCCGCTTGATGGCCTTGTTCGATGACAGATAAAGCAGACAAAAGAGCCACAAGCGTTTTTCCGCTTCCCACATCTCCTTGAAGGAGGCGATTCATGGGGTGGGGTTTTTCAAGATCGTGTTCAATTTCTAAAAGCGCTGTTTTTTGGCTTTGTGTCAGTTCGAAAGGAAGAGAAGATAAAAGTTTGGGTTTTAAAGTTTTAGAAGTGGGAAAGCTTTGAGTTTTTTCTTTTGTAACCTCAGAGCGTTTTAAAAGAAGCCCAAGCTCCAAAAAGAAAAGCTCATCAAACACAAGCCTTCGACGCGCAGGGTGCTGGCCTGAAAAAAGAGCGGGCAGAGCGTCAGAATGAGAAGGAAAGTGAATTTCAGAAAGACTTTTTTTCAAATCCCAAAGAGCTTGTCTTTTACGAATATTTTCGGGCAGGGGGTCTTGGACGATGGCTAAGCTTTGGTCTAAAACATTTCTCACAATGCGTCGGATTGTTTTTTGAAAAAGGCCTTCCGTTTCAGAATACACGGGAACGATTCGGCCAAAATGAAGACTCTCTTTTTGAGTGTCTTCAATAATTTCGATATCGGGATGCGTGATTTCTTTTTGGTATTTATACACTCTGACCTCTCCTGTGAATACCACAGACATGCCGATTTTAAATTTAGTCATCATGTATTTGGCGTTGTAATGAAACCATTTGGCAATAATCCATCCCGACTTATCTGCAATGACGAGTTCAAAAATTTTACTGCGATCGGAGCGCAGGGGAACAAACGCTAAGCGTTTAATGATTCCAAAAGAAGTTTCTCGTTGTCCTTGGGTGAGATCTTTAATGGGTTTAAAATTTTGCCTGTCTTCATACGTGCGAGGTAAGAAATAAAGAGCGTCTTCTAAAGAATAAATATCTTTTTTTCTAAAAAGCGAAGCCAAGCCTGGGCCTACGCCTTTAATGTATTGAATCGAAGTATCTAATGAGATCGCAGGCATTTACAAAATGTCAAAAGGATAGCCGCCGATATCGTAGGTTTTGTTGGCGACTTCTTTTAAGAGCTCATCATCGTTGATTTCCATGGAGCGCAAATTTCTTTTAATCCGTCGGGCAGCTCGGTCGCAAAAAGCTCCGCACAATTCTATGACGTATTTAGATTTTTCAATCCCATCTTTTTCAATGTAATGCGTGGTGCGAGAGACCGTGCAAATCATGGCGTAGAGATCAATGGCGATATTTGAAATTCTCTTTTGGACAAATTCTCTTTCCCAAATATCTTTTTGGTGTTTGCGAAGTGTTTTTTCAACAGACGCGGCCAGTTCTTGAACATAGCCTTCAATGAGAGCTGTCTCTTTTTTAAGATAGGGATGGGCTTTGGTGATGCGATCCCCGAGCCCCACAATGTCTCGACTGATTTTTTTAATTGCGAAATCGGAAAGCGGGCCTATTCCTTTTAAAGGATAGCGAAGGGCAGCGCCTACTTCTTTTAAATAATTTCCAGGGCCTTGCATCCCTCCCAGGGCAATAAAGCATCTTAAAATTTCATTGGTACCTTCAAAAATGATATTAATTCTAGAATCCCGGAGAAACTGTTCATAGGGATACTCTCTCATATAGGCAGTTCCAGCTCCAATTTGAACCGCCTCGTTGATGATACGCCACACAGATTCCGATGCAAAAACTTTGCAAATGGCCGACTCCAAAGAATAATCTTTTACTCCCCGGTCGATGAGCGAGGTGGTCATATAGACCATGCTTTCAGCCGCAAAATTATCCATCATCATGTTGGCGATTTTATCTTGAATCATCCCAAACTGGGCAATAGGCTGACGAAATTGTTTTCTGTTGACGGCGTGATCTCGGGCGAGCTTAATAGATTTTTTCCCGCCTCCCACACATCCCGCGGCGAGGCCCAATCTTCCATTATTTAAAATTTCCATGGCCATTTTAAATCCTTTGCCACCTTTTCCTAAAACATTTTCAACCGGGACTTTGCAATTTTCAAAATAAAGTTCTGTGGTGGAACTTCCTCGAATTCCCATTTTATGCTCATCGGGGCCGCTGCGAACCCCCATGTCTCGTGTGACAATAAACGCTGTGATTTTCCACTTTTGGCCTTCTTTTTCATCCGGTTCAAGGGTTTTGGCAAAGACAGTAAAAAAATCTGCAATGCCGCCATTGCTAATCCAAATTTTACTTCCATTTAAAATATAGTATTTTTTATCCTCTGAAAGGACGGCTTTGGTTTGAATCCCCGCGGCATCCGAACCTGCTCCCGGTTCTGTTAAGGCAAAGGCAGCAAGCATTTTTCCGCTGGCCAAGGTAGGAAGATATTTTTTC
>JACPST010000063.1 GCA_016193165.1 Deltaproteobacteria bacterium | reverse complement strand
TTTGAATGATCCATTGAGAGATCCGGAAGAAAATTTTAATCAAGAAATGGCAGATCTTGCGGATTCCGATGAATCAGAAGATGGAAAAATAAAACTGAATCTCGTTCAAGCTGAATTGTGCAGCCCTCAAACAAATGAAAAAGACACCCCTGATCCCAGCAACGCGGAAATACTTGCATTTGGATCTCTTATGTCTATACCTTCTTATTTCTCGACGGTAATAATGCATGAAGGTTCACACGCGTTAATGGGTAAGGCATTTGGGGCGAAGATTGTCGGATTTAAAATTTTACCATTTAAACAAAATGGTTCTATGCGATTTGGGAAAACAACAATTGAAGGAAAATTTAATCGATCCGAAGAGGCAATGATTTATACCGCGCCTAAAGTTGCCAATTTCATTATATTGATGGGATATTCAAATAGGGTGGAAACAGATTCCCTGCCGCAAAATAAATATGGGCAAACCGCGTTGGCCACCTTTGCAGCAGCTTCACTCATAGATTTTACAAAGGATGTCTTCGATACTCGTGAGAATAGTGATCTTTCGAAAGTCTATTCTAACTTAGATTTTTCAACATCAGAAGAATATTCATTTCGCGCTTTTCATGGCGCCCTTGCCGCCTTTTTTTCTTATGAAGTCGGTAAAGGCATTTATCAAATTTTTGATTGTCCGAAAAAGAATGAAAATACCTCTGATTTTGTTTGTGGAGTAAGCCCGGATGCCCTCGAATTTGGCATTCTAAAAAAGTTTTGATTTTTCAGCTTAGAATAAGATTAGTTTAAAACCAAAGGTTCTGAAACTTCTTCTTCGTATTCTTCAGGGGTCAGATACTGAGCTTGAGTCATTTTTTGAAGGATGTCGTTCATTCGATGAAAGGCAAATTCTGTGAGTCCCTGTTCTTTGAAAGTTCGGCTATATTTTTTTGGACTGGGAAGAAGTACGGCTAAAAATGCTCCTTCCCGGGCTGTCAGTTCATAGGGATGTTTGCTAAAATAGTATTGAGAGGCAAGGTCAATGCCATAGAGTCCATTTCCCCACTCGGCGATATTTAAATAAATTTCTAATATTTTATTTTTACTCAATTCCTTTTCAAGCCGAAGGGCCAAAATGATTTCTTTAAATTTCCGCCATAGATTTTTATCCTTAGTTAAGAAGACATTGCGTACCACTTGCTGAGTAATGGTGCTGGCCCCTCGGACAAACCGCCCCTTTTTCCAATTAATCTCGAGAGCTTTTTTAATTTGATTGGGATCGAGTCCCTTGTGATGATAAAATGCCCAGTCTTCGCTGACCAAAATGGCCCCTAAGATTTTGTCCGAAACCTCATTTAAAGAAACCCAGTGAAGTGGGCGATTCTTAACGAAAAAAACTTTAGGTTTTTGAAATCCTTTGGTAAAAATGACCGGATAATGTGTTTTTAAGAGGCTGGTATCTGGAAATTCGAGAAGAAAAAAGCTTGTTCCGACGACTAGAAGCAGCATCAGTAACGCCATGAAAAGACGTCTTTTTTTCATAAGAGGAGGACTATACACATGTTCAAAAGAATTGACAAGGCACGGCATCTCCAGTTATTTTCTCAAAATTCTAAGGAAAGGAAAAATACCATGTTAAAAATACTATTCTTAGCGTTTGTGAGTCTTCTTGTGTCAGGAAATGGTTATGCCAGTGAAGTAGAGCTTCATATTCCTGATTTTTCATCAACTTATTTTAATCTTTTTGGATTCAGTGTTGCCGGAACCTCTATTCTTTTGGGCGGCATTGTCATTGCCCTTTTAGGGATGCTCTTTGGAGGGTATGAATTTATCAGAACAAAGCGCCTTCCGTCTCACCCCGCCATGCTGGATGTTTCTTCTTTGATTTACGAAACGTGCAAAACCTATCTTTTGCAGCAAGGAAAACTCTTGATGCTTCTTGAAGTTTTTATCGGATCTTGTATTTTTTATTATTTTTATGTGCTTCAAGGATTGGCTCTGCCCCGTGTGCTTCTCATTTTTCTGTGGTCTGTCGTTGGGATTTTGGGCTCCTTTAGTGTGGCCTGGTTTGGCATGCGGCTTAATACCTACGCCAATAGTCGAACAGCGTTTGCCTCTTTAAAAGGGAAACCTTATCCCGTGATGGAAATTCCTCTTCGCTCTGGAATGTCTATTGGAGTGCTTCTCATTTGCGTAGAGCTTGTCATGATGATTTTTATTTTGCTTTTTGTTCCTCGTGAAAGTGCCGGAGCTTGTTTTGTGGGGTTTGCCATTGGAGAATCTTTAGGCGCTTCAGCGCTTCGGATTTGCGGGGGGATCTTTACAAAGATTGCGGATATTGGATCAGATCTCATGAAAATTGTTTTTAACATTAAAGAAGATGATGCCAGAAACCCAGGGGTGATTGCAGATTGTACGGGTGATAATGCCGGAGATTCTGTGGGTCCCACTGCCGATGGATTTGAAACGTATGGGGTGACTGGAGTTGCGCTCATTAGTTTTATTGTGTTGGCTGTCGGAATGCTTATGGGTGCTAATGGGACGTTAGAGCATGCGCCCGGCGGCGTGGAGCTTCAAGCCAAATTTATTATTTGGATTTTTGCAATGCGGATTTTGATGATTGTCACTTCTGTGGGTTCTTATTGGGTTAATAACAAAATTTCTCATGCGCTTTATGCCGTAAAAGATGCCTTTAATTTTGAAGCGCCTCTAACCTCTCTTGTATGGCTTACTTCTTTAATTTCAATTGGAGTGACCTATACTGTGAGTTATTTATTAATTTCAGATTTGGGGCCAGATTTGTGGTGGAAACTTTCAACGATTATTAGTTGCGGGACTATTGCCGCGGCTGTGATTCCTGAATTTACCAAGATTTTTACTTCAGCCAAATCTAAACACGTGGGTGAAATTGTGTCTGCAGCTCGGGAAGGAGGCGCCTCCTTAGGTATCCTTTCGGGCCTTGTCGCAGGAAATTTCAGCGCTTTTTGGAAAGGGCTTGTTATGGTTGCTCTCATGTTTGTTGCCTATCTGACTTCTACGACAGGCTTAGACGCGTATATGGTTTATCCATCTGTCTTTGCATTTGGGCTTGTGGCCTTTGGATTTTTGGGCATGGGGCCTGTGACCATTGCTGTCGATAGCTATGGCCCTGTGACAGACAATGCCCAATCGGTATTTGAGCTTTCTCAAATTGAGCATTTGCCAAACGCAAAATCAGAAATTGAGCGCGAGTATGGGTTTAAACCTGATTTTGGGCGAGGTAAGCATCTTCTCGAAGAAAATGATTCCGCGGGAAATACATTTAAAGCTACTGCGAAGCCTGTGCTGATTGGAACAGCAGTCATTGGGGCAACGACGATGATCTTTTCAATTATCTTGCTCCTTAATCTTAAACTTGATCTTTTAAATCCTAAAGTGCTTTTAGGATTTATTACCGGGGGTGCTGTCATTTATTGGTTTTCGGGGGCTTCAATGCAAGCGGTAACGACCGGAGCTTATCGAGCCGTAGAATACATTAAGAAAAATATTCGTCTTGATACTGCCGCGAAAGCAGATGTTGAAGCTTCCAAAAATGTGGTCAAGATTTGTACTCAATATGCTCAAGCGGGGATGATTAATATCTTTGGAGTCATCTTTTCATTCACCTTGGCGTTTGCGTGCTTTGATCCCACATTCTTTGCTTCTTATTTGATTTCCATTGCGGTGTTTGGTCTTTTCCAAGCTATCTTTATGGCCAACGCGGGTGGGGCGTGGGACAATGCCAAGAAAGTGGTAGAAGTTGATTTGAAAGAAAAAGGAACTGCTCTTCATGCCGCTACAGTGGTGGGAGATACCGTTGGAGATCCCTATAAAGATACTTCATCTGTTGCTTTAAATCCCATCATTAAATTTACGACATTATTTGGTTTATTGGCAGTAGAAATTGCCGTATCTGCTCAGCAAGTAGCGCTGTGGATTGGGGCTGTATTTTTTGTTGTAGGGCTCTTTTTTGTGGGGAGATCTTTTTATGGCATGCGCATTAGCACGAAGTAGCTCTCATTTTTGGGTTTATACTTCGTTCTCGCCCCGGTCTGTTGAAAAAGTGGGGACTGTTCAAAAAGGCCCATGTTTCATAAAGATCATCTTCTGATTTATATATGTGCGTTCTTACGTTCTACCGGTGTTTCCCTCACCGGTGTTGTCATTGCCATTTATTGGGCAAAGTTAGGATTTTCAGCTCCTCACATTGGTGTCTTAACTACCTTTGGTTTACTAGGGGGCGCCGCCGCGACTTTGGTCATGAGTTTTTGGGCTGACTCTTTGGGTCGACGAAATTCTCTTTTACTCTTAGCACTTTTTTCCATAGGCGGTGCTGTGGCTTTGATGTTGAAACTTCATTTTTTGGTTTTATGTGGAGCTGTATTTTTGGGAATGGTCAATGGGATGGGGCGGGATCGGTTGGCGTCTTTTTCCATTGAGCAATCGATTCTTTCTTCAGTGTCTACCGTTCATGAACGGACTAAAGCGTTTGCTTGGTATAGCTTGGTGATGGACGTGGGACATGCGCTAGGGAGTCTTTTGGGAAGTCTTCCTTTTTTACTTCGAACAAAATGGGCTGTTTCAGAAATTTTATCCTATCAAGCAGTGTTTGCTTTTTATGGCTTTCTTTTGTTTGTGTGTATTCTTTGTTACTTAAACTTGTCGCATAAGGTAGAAGTGCATAAAGATCCCACTCAAAAAATTTCTAAACAATCTCAAAAGCGCGTCATGAAGTTTGCGGGAATTTCTTTTTTGGATGCTTTGGGAGGAGGGTTTTTGACGGGTGCTTTGGTTTCTTACTGGTTTTATAAAAAATTTGGTGTGACGGAAGAAGTCATTGGCCTTATTTTTTTTGGAGCTCGGATTGCCAATGCCCTTTCTTTTTTAGGGGCGGCCTGGTTGGCTAAAAAAATGGGTCTTGTAAACACTATGGTTTTTACTCATATTCCTTCCAATATTGTGCTCATGCTAGTGGCTCTTTCTCCAGCGCTATGGCTTGCGATTGTTCTCTATCTCATTCGAGAATCATTTGTGGAGATGGATGTTCCTACACGCCAATCTTATGTTGCCTCTATTGTGGAGCCTCATGAAAGGACATTTGCGATTGGAATTTTAAATGTGACAAGAACTTTGGGATGGGGACTTTCTCCGGCGCTGGCAGGACAAGCCATTAAAGGGTTAAGTCTCTCAGCTCCTTTTTTCATTGGCTCTTCGATTAAAATTTTTTACGATCTTATTTTATATAAAACCTTTAGACATATTTCTGAAGGAACATAAAAATGAAACGATTTTTAATTTCAGGCATGAAATGCGCGGGATGTGTGGCTACACTTGAGAAGGTGCTCAAGGCTACTGCCAATGTTCAAGAAGCCACTGTTAATCTTGTAGAGCGCACCGCCTACGTACAAGGCAAATTTTTGGCAACAGATATAATTTCAGCCATATCAAAAGCAGGCTATGGAGCCCGAGAAATCTCTAAAGATGGCCAATCAACGGGTGAAGATCTCTTATATTTTAAAAAACTTTTGCTCAAGGCTTTGGTGGCAGGCACCTTAGGTGTTCCGCTCTTTGGTGGAGATCTATTTCATGGCTTGCCTTCCTTAGAGGAGGCTCAATCCTTTTGGATTGTCGTTGGGATTTTGACTCTGGGAATTTTGATTTACTCTGGGGGACATTTTTTTACTGGAGCTTGGAACGCTCTTTTAAATCAAACAGCAACCATGGAAACGCTCATAGCTGTGGGAACAGGAGCTGCATGGGTCTATTCGATGCTGCTTTCTTTATTTCCAACACTTTTGCCCGAGTTTGCCCGCCACGTCTATTTTGAGGCTGCGGTCATTATTATTGCGTTTGTGAATTTAGGCAGTGCCATTGAAGCTAAGGCTCGTGGAAAAACTTCTGAGGCCATTCAAAAATTATTAGGGCTTCAGCCTAAAATGGCGCGTGTGGTTAGAAACCTCATAGAAGCCGATATGCCTCTGGAAAACGTTTGCGTGGGAGATAGCGTGCGTGTTCGTCCGGGTGAAAAAATTCCTGTCGATGGAAAAGTGATCGAAGGCAGTTCTTGGGTGGATGAGTCGATGCTGACGGGTGAGCCCATGCCGCTTGAAAAAGGAGTAGGACAAGAGGTTCACGCTGGAACACTCAATAAAAGCGGAAGTTTTTTGTTTCAGGCCACGCGTGTGGGGAAAGAAACCGCGCTGGCCCGGATTATTGAGCTTGTTCGTCAGGCGCAAAGTTCAAAACCTCGTTTGGGGCGATTGGCGGATCGTATCGCGTCTATCTTCGTTCCAATTGTCATTGGCTTAGCGGTGATCACGTTTGTCCTTTGGTTTTATTTGGGACCTCTGCCTTCTCTCCCCTATGCGTTTGTGACCATGATGACCGTTCTCATTGTTGCATGTCCATGCGCCTTAGGACTTGCAACTCCACTTTCCATTATGGTAGGTGTTGGAAAAGCAGCGCAACATGGCATTTTAATTCGAAAAGGAGAAGCTCTCGAGCAGGCCGGGCACTTAACGACGATTGTTTTTGATAAAACAGGAACTGTGACCGAAGGACGTCCTGAAGTTACTCGAGTTGTGGGATCTTCCGGGTTTGATGAATCAAAAATTTTACAACTTGCGGGAAGCCTTGAGCGGCATTCGGAACATCCATTGGCTCAAGCCATTGTCAATAAAGCTAAAGAGAAAAATTTAGATTTTTTACCTGTTCAAAATTTTCACGCGGAAGCAGGTCAGGGCGTTTGGGCGGCATTTGAAGGAAAAAGAATTTATTTTGGGAATATGAAACTCATGCGTCACGCGCGTGTTAACGTAGGAAATTTTGAAAACCAGGCAGACACTCCCATTTATTTGGCTTTAGAAGAAAAAGTCATCGGAAGTATCAGTATCTCAGATCAAATTAAAAAAGATGCCAGCAGCACAATAGAGGCGCTCAAAAAACTGGGGCTTAAAATTATTTTAATGACAGGGGATAATGCCAAAACGGCGCGGGCGATCGCTCAAAAACTTGGAATTTCTGAAGTGTATGCGGAGCTTTTGCCGGCAGATAAGGAGAAAAAAATTAAAGAACTTCAGCTGCAAGGTGAAAAAGTAGGAATGGTCGGAGATGGGATGAATGACGCGCCGTCTTTATCACGCGCTCATGTGGGATTTGCGATTGGCAGAGGAACAGATGTGGCGATTGAAGCTGGAGATATGATTTTGATGGGGGAGGGGATTCAAGCGGTTATCTCAGCGATTCAGATTTCAAAAGCCACCGTTCGCAATATCCACCAAAATTTCTTTGGCGCCT
>JACPST010000155.1 GCA_016193165.1 Deltaproteobacteria bacterium | reverse complement strand
GCCACCACTTCAACATCTAAATGAAGATCTTTCACCATGCGGCTGATGATGACACGTTGCTGAAAATCTTTATTTCCAAAAAAAGCCCGATGGGGATTTACACTATTAAATAGTTTTAAAACCACCGTAGCCACGCCTAGAAAATGCCCCAAACGACTTTTGCCACACAAATGCTTCGAAAGCCCTGGAACTTCTACTGTGGTTTGAAAATCCAAAGGATATATCTCTCTGGGCTTGGGGACAAAAACCACATCTACGTTTTCTTTTTTCAAAAGTTCAAAATCATGCTCTAAATTTTGGGGATACTGATCCAAATCTTCTTCGGGCCCAAACTGCAAGGGATTGACAAAAATACTTACGACCGTGCGATCGCAGCTTGCCTTTGACTTGCGTACTAAAGAAAGATGGCCTTCGTGAAGCGCGCCCATTGTCGGGACAAAACCTATTGTTTGATTCTTAAGACCAGTGGCCTTTGACCACTGCTTCATTTCGAAAAGAGATTGTAGAGCTTCCATAGATTTAATGAAAAGAATGTCCTTCGGTTGGAAATTTTTCTTCCCGAACTTCTTGAGCGTAGGTTTGAACTGCGGCTTGAATGTCCCTTGCTAAATGGGCATACCGTTTTAAAAATTTTGGTTTAAAATGGGGATCCATTCCCAAAAGATCATAAATCACAAGCACCTGTCCATCGCACCCAACGCCTGCTCCAATACCAATGGTTGGAATTCTAAGACTCTGAGTCATGTCGCAGGCTAAATCTTGCGGGATAGATTCTAAAACCACTGCATAAGCCCCCGCTTCTTCCAAATGTTTGGCATCACGCAAAAGTTTGTCTTTTTGAAATGCTTCTTTTCCTTGAACTCGAAATCCTCCCAGTTGATGCACCGACTGAGGCGTAAGTCCCACATGGCCCATCACAGGAATTCCAAGCTGTGTTAAATGATGAATCGTTTCACAAATTTCAACTCCTCCTTCAACTTTCACACTTTGAGCCCCGGCTTTTAAAAGTTCTCCAGCATTTTGGAGCGCTTTTTCTTTAGAAACTTGGTATGTCAAAAAAGGCATATCGACGACCAAATGAGCGTGGCTGAGCTTTCGAGCCACAGCTTTCGTATGATACACCATATCCTCTAACGAAACAGAAAGTGTATTGTCTTGTCCTTGTATCACCATGCCCAAAGAATCACCCACAAGAACCACATCCACTTCCGCATCGACCAAGGAAGAAAAAGTAGCATCATAAGCTGTTACAGCCACAATTTTTTCTTTTTGATCTTTTTTCTTTTGAAGATCCAGAATTGTTAAGCGTTTCATGACTAAAAAGCAGTACCTAAGGTGAGTCCATAATTCAAGAGCGAACCTCCCACCTCATATCCCCCACCTTTATATCCTACCGCTTCTGGATCGGACTTCGTCACACGTTGGGGTGTGAGATAATGATATTGCAGATGAAGATCGACCGTTACATTTCCAAAAGCGCGCCCTGCACCTAATGAAGCCACATGAACCGGGGTATCAATAAAATTGCTATTTTCTTCTTGGAACACCACGTGCTCAGGCTCATAACGATACCCTGCTCTTAAAAGCATAGCCCACAAAGGAACTTCCACTCCAATACTGGGAGCAACAACGTCTCTAAATTGAATGTCGGGGAGAGAAGACTTCATGCCACCTGGATTTGTAATGATCATTTGGCTTAAAGAAGTTTGATAGCGTTTCCAATTTTTCCAATCCAGACGAATCCCCAGCTGAAACCCATTTTTAAACAGATGGGAAATGCCCGCCCCAATCATCGCGGGATCGTAAAATATGGAGGATTTGGCTAAAAATTCGACCACAGGAACAGGGGTCCCAAACAGCCCAAGATCAGAATGATTTTCCAAAACCATCTGGTAATCGAGCGCCCCATGATACGAAAAATCAAAGCTCCAGTTGTTCCACGTATAGCGAGCACCCACAATGGGAGAAACAGCCGGCTGAATATCCATCGCCACAGAAACAGAAGAATTAACTTCATTTATATTTATTTTGGTATTGGCTCCGGAGGTTAAATAAAAATTTCCTGAAACACCCATGGAAAAATTTTCAAAAGGTTCAATGGCGGCCCCACTCACTAAAGAAAAACGTTTGGGGCGATTATAATAAAGCGCATAGATGGGAACATAATTCTCAGAAGTATTCACGCTGGCCAAAGATCCGAATGGAAAAAAACCGGTTGTACCTATGGAAATTTTAGGAAAAATTTTTCGAAGTGGAAAAACAAGACCAAAATTAAGCCCTGCTAAATTTGCGTAATTGGTTTCAAAATTTCCAACTTCTAAAGACTTCCCAGAAACTCCACTTTCAGTGACCACTCCTTCAATGGGGCTAAAAAACTCAGCCGCACTCATGAACCCCACAGAAGTTTTGAGATCATGCGCCTGCGTCAAATACGCCGGATTTTGGTAGGCCAAAAAAGGATCGGGATGTCCAAAAGTTACAAGCCCTGCCGTAGCTGAAGCTCGGGAACTTAGCCCATAGGTATCGGCCGTTGAAGCTAAAATCTTTGCCGCGATTAAACACAAAACCCCTAGAGAAATAAGAAGTGATCGAAGGATATTAAAATACATAGTGAGGCAGGCAGTGTACCCCACAAATGCCCAAAAATCAACCAATGACCAGAAGCCTAACATTGTTTAGAAAATGGACATTTTTACACCCTCCTTTATGTGTCAAATTATTGATATTATTAGTATTTTCTACATGACCCTTTGGCATGAAGCTTGCAAACAAATCAGCAGAAGTGGTGAAAAATATCTTAAAATTATCTTTGTTTTTGATAGCTTTTAGCCTTCCCGTACATGCTCAGAATGTCCAAAAAGAGGTGGCCTCTCAAGTTGTTAAAAAATTAATTCAAAATACAAGACAAGAAGGAGGAGAAATCCTCTGGGCAAATCAGGTGAGATCTGCATTTTCAGAAGTATTAACGTTAGAAGCTCAACAAGCCGTTCGAGAATATAACAAAAGACTCTATGGCGACATTTTAAAAGATTTACAAAGAAGCTGGCTTAGACGGTGGAATGGCGCAGCCACAGAAAAAGTTGTCATGCGCGCAGAACAACGAGCCGCCACAAAACTTCAAGCATTTTATGATGAACTAGGCCAAGCGTTTCAAAGCAAAAATGACTTGATCTCCTATATTGAAAAAAATGCATGGGTTGAAAAAGGACTTTTGTCTGAAGAAGAAATTTTAACTCTTCGAAATCTTCGAGCATCTTCGGAAAAAGCGGCCATTCATCCTTTCGAAACGTTTCAAGCTCTGCGTCAAAGCCAACTCGAAGCAGAACTCCGTACTCTCTTGAGCCATGCAGGCCAACCCATTGCTGCAGACTTAGATCGCATTGCTCTCATCATGAAAAATATCTCTGAACGCAACCAATATTTGTGGAGCACTGCAGAAGCCCGATTTGCGATGAAGCTTCAATCCCGATGGTATTATCTTTGGGTAAACCACTGGAGTAAAGATCCTACTCTACGAAGCAATTGGTTTCGATTGTTTCGACGCTGGCAAGCGATTGTCAAAGTTCCCAAGCACACACCTCAAGGTGCAGCAGAACTCGCCAATTTTTTTATTCGATTTACTCATTTACTTTCAGAATCATTAGCCTACCGATCTCCTCGAGCTCTTTCTTTTCCTTGGCGGTACATGGACAAAGCCATCGAACACCATGCAAAAGTTTTATCTTCAGATTTAGAACTCATGATCACTCTCAATAATACCCTTCCGGAAGTCAAAGAACTCATCACTGCAAAAATGCGCCAGGAAGCCCTCTTATTACAACTTGAAGAAAAATTTGACACATCAGGGTTTGAAGGACTTTTAAAAGCGATTCAAGGCAATGCTCCTTCTTTAGAAGCTGGCGTTGTCCAAACGCTTCAAAAAATAGAAGGAGGATATAATCCCCTGTCTTTGGCCATGCATCACACACAAAAGTGGGATCTTCCCTATCCCGGATTTAGCTCTCGAGGACACCACATAAGACAGTGGCTTTTTAGAAATTCGATAACTGCTTTTATTCTTCTACAATTCTATGATTTAGGGCATGTAATTTTTGCGGACGTCCCTGAAGAAGACCAGCCGCCTTTTATTCCCCAACCTTATCCCGGAGATATCCCTCACAATGATTGGCCGGAATGGCAAGGGCAACCTCCGCAAACCCGGCCTGCGGAAGAAATTGGAGATGTCTATCAACAAATTTTGATTCAACAAAAAGAACAAGAAATTCAAAGACTCCAAGAAATACAAATGAATCTGGCCGAAAAGCTTTTAGTTGTAACGGATGAAGAACGTCCCCTTCTCGAAGAAGAAATTCGTCAAAATGATGCTCAAATCATAGAGCTTCAAAGCGAAATCGAAGCCATTTATAAAGATTTTGGCCCTTCAGAATCTCCTGATTCTAAATAAAGTGCCTCAGTCAGTTTTTTAATCTCTTCTAAAGAAAAAATTTCCATGCGTCTTTTCACATCCATTCCTAAGGAAGTCATTACTTTGGTGAGAATCTGAGGAGCAATAAGCTTCCGAAGAGAATTGAGAAGAATTTTTCTTCTTTGTCCAAATCCTGCCTTAACAATTTTGACCAAAATTTTAGGCGTTGAATACAATTGAGAAAGTACGGATAAAATTCCATACGCCTTAATTCCAGGTGAGGCGACGATGCGCTCGGCCACCTCTTTTTGAAACATGAGCGTCATGCTTTCAATCCAGTCCCGATATTCAAATAAATGAAATAAAACATCGGTTGAAATATGAAAGGGAAGATTAGCCGCAACTTTAATCTTTTTAAACCGTTTTTGAAGAAGTGAAAGGTCATAGGTTAAAAAATCTTGAGGAATCACTTCTATTTGAGTCTCTGTTTGTAAGATAAAGGGGAGCTGAACCAAAAGTTTTTTATCTTTTTCAAACGTCATCACCTTGGTGGCATTTTTAGCCAAGGCCTTTGTTAAAATACCCAATCCTGTCCCAATTTCTAAAACAACATCTGTGGATGTAATCCGTGCCGCTTTGACAATGCGCTCAGCCAAATGTTCATCTTTTAAAAAATTTTGACTAAACTTTTGAGAAGCGGAAAGCTTATATTTTTGAAGTGTTGCCTTAACGTCCACTGGCAAACGCACCCAGATCCCAAGAGTCTCTTCGCCCAAAACTCAAAACCTGATGCCCCAGAGTAGCCACCATAGCAGCATTATCTGTACAAAGTTTTAAAGATGGAAAGAAAACTTCAATGCCCCGTTCACATCCCGCGGTTTCAAAGACGCTTCGCAATCTAGAGTTGGCTGCCACACCGCCTGCAACCACAAGGCGCTGAACTTGTTTTTTTTCCAAAGCTTTTAAAGAACGCTGCAAAAGAGTTTCAACCACAGCTTCTTGAAAAGAGGCGGAAAGATCAGAAATTTCTTGATCGGTTAGAGCATGCTCCAAACGATTCACCCGATTTAAAACAGCTGTTTTAAGTCCGCTAAAACTAAAATCAAAATTCTCTTCTTCTAAAAAAGGCCGTGGGAAAGAGTGGGCAGCAGGATTTCCCATTTGAGAGAGCTCATCAATTTTTCGCCCACCGGGATAGCCAAGCCCCAAGATTTTGGCAACTTTATCAAAAGCTTCCCCGGCAGCATCATCTCGTGTGGTTCCTAAAATCGGTGTGTCTCCAACGCCTCGGACATCATACAATGAAGTATGTCCCCCAGAAACCAAAAGCCCGATAAAAGGATAAGGAAGCGATCTTTCTAAAAAAATTGCATGTAAATGTGCTTCGAGATGATTCACTCCACAAAAAGGGATGTTCAGCGCATAGGCTAAGGCTTTGGCATAGGAAAGTCCCACGATGAGAGATCCCATTAAGCCTGGCCCAGAAGTAACAGCAATACCATCGACCTCTCGCAAAGAAAGATTAGCTTTTTTTAGTGCTTCTTCCACAATCGAGTGAATTTTTTCAATATGCGACCTAGAGGCCAATTCTGGGACAATGCCTCCATAGGGAGCGTGCACAGCATCTTGCGAAGCAACGATATTGGAAAGAATTTCTCTGCCATTCAAAACTAAGGCACAGCTTGTCTCATCACATGAAGTTTCGATTCCTAAGACAACATGAAGTGACATTATGGAGTGTTTCCTACCTTAAACTTACAATGAAAAGGGGCTTTTGCATCTTTTTCACCTAAAATACGCCGATCTTTTTCAAAATTAAATTCCGGGGATTGCGAAGGAGTATGACACTTGAGACAGGTCTGGGCAACCACTTTTTTGGGGAGTTCTTTTTCAACCTGATGGGGCAAATCTTTACCCAAAGCATCCTTTATCCCTCTGGGACTATGGCAATTTTCACACTGAACGCCTATAAAATCTTTTTTCCAGGACGCTTTTTCAATCGCTTTCACATATTGGCGTCGCAATTTTCGATCAAGCTCCGGATAATCTCGCAATTCCACCATGCTTCCTTTGTTTTTTGTACCTAAAGTTTTATCTAAAAAGGATTCTAAATAGCCTAAGTCTTTAAACCCGCCGGGCTCATGAAATCCCACCGAATGGCACACAATACATTCGGGATTTAAATGTTGATTTCGAATATAAAGCGGCACGACTGCAGAAGCGTGTTTGGATTCTTTCCATACCTCATATTGCGCCTTATGGCAGTCCCCGCATTTTTTATACGTGGCTATTTCCACGCGATTACCCTGAGCAGTCACCAGAGGTTCCAAAGAAGGCCATGCCATTTCTTTTTTTTGTATTTTAGCCAAGGACTTTTTGAACGCTTGAACTTCTTTAAAAACCCGCTTGTCCCCGTCTCCAAATGTCTCCTGATCTAAAGCAATAAGCTCATGGTGATAGGTATTTCCCTTGGTCTTCATCAGTTCTAGCTTTTGTTCCAAATCCCATTTTTGTCTGAGAAGATCTTCTTCCTGACGATCCACCCACTCATCCTTTGGCATGGTTCGCAATTGATCAAGCTTTCCATCGATTTGAGAAAGCATGGCTTGATCTAAGACAACCGTTTCCATCTTTTTTCCAAAAAAGATTGAGTATGCCCACATATTTTCCTTGATCACCACTTTCTAAAATGAGGGAGCTTTTCACGCGGGTGGGTTGGTCTAAATGTTGTTTATCATGCCCCCCCAAAATGACATCTATTCCAGAAACTTTTTGGGCCAACTCTATATCTTTAGCTAACCCCTGATGCGTCAAAGCAACAATCATATCCACTTTTGAAGAAAGCTCTTGAATCATTTTGTTGGAGGTAGCCACGGGATCTAAAATTTTTATCCCTTCCGGCAGAACAAAAGAAGAATCTATAATAGAAAAAATCCCTGTTTTAATCCCGTGGACTCGAATGATCCGATAAGGATCAAACAGTGGTTTTTCTGTTTTGGCATCCACAATATTTGCGCTTAAAAACGAAAAACGAGCTTGAGATTTTAGTTTTAATAAAAACTCAAGCCCCAAAGCAAAGTCTGTTTCTCCAATGCCAACGGCCTGACAGCCTAAGTTATTGAGATGTTTTACTAAAAATTCAGCTTGCTTGGCCCACTGTTCTTTTAAATGAGGGACAGCAACGGGAGATTGAAAAAATAAATCGCCGCTATCAAGGCTCAAAAGATATTTTTTTTGAGCTTTGAAACGCTGAATCAGCGCTGTTCGCCTGGCAAGACCGCCAAGGGGACGGTGAACTCACCCACACGGCTCAACTTCCCCAAGCACATTGCTCGTATAAACAATAGAAAATGTTTCTTGAGATGCATGGGGCTTCTTTGAAACACATCCCATGGCCATCAGGAAAGACAAAACCCCTATGCTTAGGTATTTCACATGCACTCTACTTGAGTTTATCTAATTCACTCTTTGCTTTTTTTGCAAAGGAAGAGCTCCCATGACTGGAAACCAATTCCGTAAAAAAGAGCTTGGCATCTGATTTTTTACCTAGTTTCAGAAAAGAAATACCCTGTTTATAAAGCGTCTCTGGCACACGATCACTTTTGGGATATTTTTCTTTATATTCTTCAAATTTTAGAATCGCATTTTGATAGTCTTTGGCTTCGTAGAGCGCATCCGACCAAAAATACCGCGCGTTTTGAACTGATCTTCCCATAGGAAAATTTTTCACATAGCGAGCAAATAAAGCCGCGGCCCCTGAATAGTCCCGCT
>JACPST010000149.1 GCA_016193165.1 Deltaproteobacteria bacterium | reverse complement strand
AACCACCGTGAATACCTTCTGCTAAAGATGGTTTTTGTTGCTTTACACTGAGTGCTACAAAAATAGAATAGGTACACAGAGCCCAAAGTCCCAAGCCAAACCACCATAAAAGTAATCCTATTTTTAAATAAGAGGTGAGTAGAACAAGTTGTACGCCCAAAACATTTGTTGCTGCAACTACCGTAAAAAAACCAGGCCCTCGCTTGTGATCCTTTAAATCTTTTAAAAATAAACTTGGAAAAAAGATAAAACGAGCCAGGGTCAATCCCCAAATGATAATAAAAGCTACCCCATTGATCCAAAACAAAAGAAAAGAGAATTCTTTAAGACCTAAAAAATAACAAGAGATTGAGACAATGCCTGTTGCCATGACCATGGCAAAATAGACAGGATTGAATTGTGATATTTGTTTTTTGAGATATTGGTTAGCAACATCTAAACTTTGCATTTCTTGGTGATGCTACCTTGAAAGAAAGTGACTTGTATATCAATGGGAGGATGATTTTTTTATAAGACAATAGGAAAATATATGTAGGATTTTGTCCTACAAGGGGGGCTGAGATAGGCTGTGGGTTACAGCATAATGCATGAGCTCATGATTGGAGCGAAGTCCCATCTTTTCAAGAATCCGGATGCGATGGGTGCTTACTGTTTTTGGGCTAAGCCCAAGTTTTTCTGCTATTTGAGATACAGATTGGGCTTGTGAAAGTAACAAAAAGATTTCATATTCACGAGGGGAGAGAGTTTCGTGAGGTCTTTCAGGTTTTTTTAAGGCCAAATGGTCAGCAATTTGAGTGGCTATGTTTTCTGGAAGGTAGCGACGGCCTGACCAAACTGCATCAATCGCACGAAAAAGTTCATCAGAAGCTCTTTCTTTTGTAAGATAGGCAAGCGCCCCTTCTCGTAGAGCACGAATCACAAAGGGACGTTCTTCATACATACTTAGGACAATAATAGGAAGTTTTGGCCTTATTTTTTTAATATCGGGTAAGAGATTTAAGCTATTTTGTCCCCTCATAGAGATATCTAAAATAAGTAAATCCCATTCTTTTTCTTGAATTTTTTTAAAGAGTTCAGGGCAAGTAGAAACTTCTTCAAAACTTGCATTCAAAAATTTCTCTTTAAGAATTCGGATCAATCCCGCTCTAAACAGCACATGATCGTCAGAGAGTAGTATATGCATCATAACTCCTATGAGGTTTTCTTTTTGGGATTTGAATTCGAATGGTTGTTCCTTTTTGATGTTCTCCCAAAATAGAAAATTGACCATTTAAAAGACGAACTCGCTCTTCCATTCCAATAATTCCAGAAGTATTTATCCCATATGGAGGGGAATTCGCAATCCCCTTTCCATTATCACGAATGGAAAGAGAAAAATCATTTTCATTGCAGATCAAACTAATATGAACTTCGGATGCATTGGCGTGACGAATGACATTTGTTAAAGCTTCTTGAGTTACTCGAAAAAGGGCCGTTGAAATATCTTCATCGATAGATTCCTTGATATTTTTAATTTCTAGCTGAGTTGAGATGGAAGTGCGTATTTCAAACTCGCGTGTTTGCCATTCCAGAGCAGAGGGAAACCCTAATCGATCCAAAACAGCAGGCCTTAATTCTGAGGAAATACGACGTACAAATTTAATGGCTTCATCGATAGATTCTTTTATTTTTATAATTTCTGTTTCAATAGCGGAAGCTTTTGAAGTTTCTTTACATGTAAGACACTTTTTTTGAAGTGTTGCCAAATCAATTTTAATGATCGTAAGAATTTGGCCAATGCCATCATGAAGCTCTCTTGCAATGCGTCTTGCTTCTTCTTCACGAGCATTTTGTAAGTGCCTTGAGAGAGTTTTTAAGCGGTCATGGGCTTTTAGGAGTTCATTGTGGCGTTGCAGAAGGGCTTCGGCCATTGAATTAAATTCCAAAGCCAACTCGGAAAGCTCTCCATGATGCTTGGGAACTGGAACCCGAATATCGAAATTTCCCTTTCCAAATTGTCTTGCGGTTTTGGAGAGATTTCTAATGATCCGAAGCAAAGAGAGTTCTGCTGCCACAAGGACAGAAATGATAGTGAATAATGTGAGCAAGCTTAATCCACCTAAGGTACGATAAAATGTTTTATTTTAAACTGGAAGGAATTTCAGTGGTTTCTCCCACTTGAGCAAGGATTTGGCCTTGAGGATTTACAATATGCAATAAATATTCTTGAGGTAAATGAATCTGTTTTACAAAACTTCCCAGCCATTCAAGATCGAGGGCATTAAAGACAACCATTTGAGTAGCATCCTTTTCATCCCGTATAGCATAAGCAAGATTGAGGATGGGAATAGACACAATCGGTCCAATAATATAATCGCCGATTTCAACTTTGTTAGATAAAAGCGCACGCCTGAATGCAGGGTTATCTTTCATATTTGGAAAACGAGACAAGGGATAAGCACTTCGAATGACTTCCCCCTCTTTGGAAAGAATTCCTACGTTTGCAAGATGAGTGTGGCCTTTTAAAATGGTAGGTAAAAAATCTGGGTCTTTCAATACAAAGGAGTACTTGCCTTTGTATTTCAAAATTTCCCCAAGTCTTAAAAGAAGATTTTTAGCTGTTTCAATTTGATGCGTGTGTTCACGTAAAACGAGATTAGCCAAATGATGTCCATCTTCTGTCATCCTTGTAAGGACATGACTACGTTCTTTTTGGGCCACATAGAAAACAAAAAGAATGGTAGGCAATGCTGCTAAACAAATCAATAAAACTAGTCGACCTCGAAGCGTTTTAAATAAGTTAAAAAAACTAAACATCGTCCCTGTTATAGTGCTGTAGGGCTAAAAAAGCAAAAATGTCTTTCCATCTCTTGTTCATATTTAAGTTCCCTATAGAGCTGTCGATAACCGTTCCTTCAGAGGTTGAAATATGCACTTTAATTTTTAGAACGATCTCGGTAGTTATTCCGGGGAAGGCCGTCGTATATATACCATCTTATCTAAAATTTTTGGCCGGATAATTCCCTACCTGAGATACTCGATCATTATTTAGAGTCAGCGATGGTGGATTTAAAAAAGTGGTACAGTTTGGCGGTAATGGGCACCGATAATTTTGTAACTATCTGAAGTTATTCTATTTTTGTCAGGATATATTCTACAGCATCTTTATGATGTCCAAAGTCTACTAAAATTGCACTTGCAAACTATAGATATCATATTAGAAAACTTCCTCGAGTTGAAACTCGAAAGGAGGCTTTACATATGAAAAAACTTTTTTTAATCTTGGTCGTAGGAATTTTTTTAGCGAATCCTGCATTTGCTTCTTTTTATACGCAATGCGGTAAGTTAAAACGTGGGCATAAAGTTGAGCTGCATATTGATAGGTATGACAGCAATGGTGAGCCTGCGGATTGGGACTTGCGTGTTAGAGGAAAAAAGCCTTTTATCCTTGATCCAGCAACCATTCAAGAAGATGAACAAAATATTACTGTGACTCTTCAAACTTCTGACTCTACATGGAAAGACTACAAGTTTTCTGATCCAGAAGGTGATTGTGCTGAATATGATTCTAGTGTTTATAAAGGTTTATTGGAGATTTATCAGAGAACTGTAGATGAATCTAAACTTGTAAAAACTCTAAAGTGTAATTGTGTCGAGGATTAAATCTTAATTTACTTCAATGGGGTTATAGAAGCATATAGCCCCATTTTCTTATTTACAACCACACAAAAACTTTATACTTTTGCGCAGTTATGTGTCCTCGACCTAAGTCGAAAGATTCCTATACAGATGAAGAATTAGAAATCATTAAGAAACGATGGCTTGAAGAAAAAAAACGAATTGACGCCGATCCGGTCTTTGAATACCATCACGATAAAGATAGGGAATATGGAAGGCATCTTAATAATAAAAATTTACAACTACTATTTCGACATGCTGCAAGGCTATATTGGCATGGGGTTGTTGGGACAGATTTTTCATTACATCCCAGTGAAAAGTATCTGGCTCCAAAAGTTTATGAAAAGATAAAAGAAGATGGATAT
>JACPST010000148.1 GCA_016193165.1 Deltaproteobacteria bacterium | reverse complement strand
TTTTAACTTCTTTTAAGATCTGAGGCTCAAGCATGGTATATTCAGAAGGAGCCTTGAGCTTAAATTCAAGATAACGACTATTTAAGGTTTTAAGTTCTAAAGATATGCGCTGGCCTAAGGCGGGAAAAACTTTATCTGAGCTTGCGTAGCCCGTCATACTTTTCATAACGCATCATGCTAACAAAACTAGAGCAATTCTGCAATCTTATGAGATATTTGGGAATCCGTAGGCAAAAACCATTGAATTTCTGGATCCGCTCGAAACCACGTCCATTGCCCTTTGGCCAATTGCCGTGTGGCTTGGTTGATTCTTTCAAGAAGCTCTTCTTGAGTGATTTCATGGTTTAAAAATTGACGTGTCTCCTTATACCCGACACTTTTAAAAGGCTTACAACTTAAGGGATATTTTTTTTGAAGATCTTGAACTTCTTCCACAAGGCCTTTTCGGTGCATTCGAGCCGTTCTTTCTTCGATTCTTCGATATAAAACTTCACGATCCAAAGTAAGCCCAATTTTTACAATTTTTTCTGTCCCTCTTTTTTTCGGAACATGTTCTTCATGATAGCGAGAAAAAGGCTTTTTCGTCATTTGATACACTTCTAAAGCTCTTAAAATCCGATAATGATCATTGGGATGAATGGCATGGGACGTTTTTGAATCCACCAGGCATAACTCTTCATATAAAGCTTTGGGATCCTGAGATAAACGCTCTTCTAGTGCTTCACGAATCTGAGGATCCGAAGGAGGAGCCTTAAACATTCCATGGGTCAGCGCTTTTAAATAAAGCCCAGAGCCTCCCACTAAAAAAACATTTTTTCCCCGTTTTTGAACGTCTGCCATTGCCGCTGTGGCTGCCTCACAAAAATCATGCGCTGTAAAAAGCTCTGTGGGAGCCACAAAATCCAAGACATGATGAGGAACAAGCTTTCGCTCTTCAGAGGAAGGCTTTGCTGTCCCAATATTAAAATCACGATACACCACCAGCGAATCTACACAGATAATTTCCGCATTAAACTTCTGCGCTAGTTCAATCGAAAGTTTTGTTTTTCCAACAGCCGTCGGCCCTACAATCACAATGATCATATGCTAAGAAATGCAGCATGACCAAAGAGCTTTTGCAAGTTTTTATTATTACGCGGTCGGAAATTCGCCCGTGGTACAGATCTTGCATGTCAATGGCCAACATATGGAATCAGATAATTTAAAGAAAGCAATGTGGATTAAATTAAACCAAGAATATATATTGCAGTGGCATTTTCATCAAGAAAAGAAATCGTTGTTTAATGTTTTCTAAAGTCTACGCTTAAAGTTATTATCTCAAAAACTTTTTTTCAATTTCGGAAATGGGGACTTTGAAGATGAAGGGGCGGCCGTGGGGACAATGAGGAGCAGAGGTCACACGATCTAGAGCTTTTAACAACGCAAAAACTTCTTCGCGTTCTAGTTTTTCATGAGCGGTTCGGGCAGAATGACAAGCAATGGTAGACAAAATTTTATTGATCCAGTCGCCGCCCATCAAAGTTTTTGGCATGTCTTTTAATTCCAAAAGCATGGATTGGATGAGAGTTGGCGTTATTTTGTCATGAAGCTCTTGAGGAACAGCTTTAACCACAAATGTTGTTTTCCCAAAGGGTTCAATCTCAAATCCAAATTTAGAAAGATTTTCCCCAAGCTCTTCCATGAGTAAAGATTCCTCTGAAGTTAACTCTAATGCCAAGGGAATCAATAAATATTGCTGCTTAATTGTTTGAGAAATATATTGGGATTTAAGCCGCTCAAATGCCACTCTTTCATGAGCCGCATGTTGGTCAATAAAAACAAGCTCTTCTTGATCTTCGCAGAGTAGATAACTCGATTTAATTTGGCCAATAAAACGAAGATTTTCAAAATAGCCTTTGGAATCAAAAGCAATTTGAGGCTCATGCACTCTAGGGTCCGGGGGATAAAAAGAGAAATAAGAATCGGGAGATCCTTTACTGGCTACGTCATTCCCGCGAAAGCGGGAATCTACTTCCTCGAGGGTAGATCCCCCGGTCAAACCGGAGGATGACAGCTTAGGACGCAAGATTTCTCGAATCGAATTTTCAACAAAGCTATGAATAAAATGCGTATCTTTAAATCGAACTTCTTTTTTCGTGGGATGAACGTTAACATCCAAATCACCCCCGTGCGTTTTTAAAAACAAAATAACTTTGGGATACTGTCCATGAGGAATGAGCGTCTCATAAGCCGCACTCATCGCATGAAGAAGCGTTCGATCTCGAACAGGCCGTCCATTCACAAACATAGTGCAACTTGTGTAACTATGCGCGGTCACATGAGGCACTCCACAAAAAGCTTCCAACTCCCACTCACCGTACTGATTGGCCACAGGAATAAACGACTCTTTATCTTCTTTTAGAACTGCTAAAAGACGCTCTAAAAGAGAAGAAGCTTTAGGCAGCATAAAAACTTCGCGATCTTGATGCATCAAACGAAAAGAAATGGAGGGATTCACCATGGCAAGCTGAGAAATGATTTCAGAACAGTGACTCAGTTCTGTTCCTTTAGATTTTAAAAACTTAAGCCGAGCTGGAGTATTAAAAAATAAATCTTGAGTCACCACTTCTGTCCCAGAAGGAGCGCCCACAATTTCTTCTTTGATTTTTTTCCCACCCTCAAAAGAAAGTCGCACAGCTTCTACGGCATTAGGGATTTTAGTTGTGAGCGTTAGCTTAGATACAGAACTGATCGAAGGCAAAGCCTCTCCTCGAAACCCTAGAGATTTTACTTTAAATAAATCATCTAAACACTTAATTTTACTTGTGGCATGGCGCTCTACACATAAATGAGCTTCTTCAGGCATCATCCCGCCTCCATTATCCCGGACAAGTATTTTTTGCTTACCTGCGTCCCACAGCTCTACTTCAATGCGCGTACTTCCAGCATCAATGGCATTTTCAACAAGCTCTTT
>JACPST010000171.1 GCA_016193165.1 Deltaproteobacteria bacterium | reverse complement strand
CTTATCTTTGACTGTGGCGGGGCTTGGAATCTTTTTTGCCACTCTCATGTATTACAAACAAACTCTATCAGCAGAAAAAATTTCAGAAAAATTTAAGCCTATTTATAAAACCCTCATCCACCTTTATTGGATGGATGAACTTTATGAATGGGCTGTTGTTAATAATCTATTAAGACTTAATAATTTCTTAGCCAACTTTGACAATCGCGTGATTGATCAAGTTTTGGTGGATGGCTGGGCTCCAGTCACTATTACAGCTTCGATGCGCTCTGGCGACTTTGATAACCGTACCATTGACCAAACACTGGTGGATGGAACAGGAAAAGTGGTTCAAATTTCAGGAAGAGAAGTTCGAAAAATTCAAACTGGAAAAATCCAACAATATCTTTTAATAGGATTAGGCGCTGTATGTATCATTTTAATTCTTTTAACACTTTGGTAAGGAGGACTTCATTGTGATGACCCTTAATTTTATTACGGAGCATTTGCTCACATGGATTGTTTTTTTGCCAGTCGTTGGGATGGCTGCGATTTTATTCTTGCCAAAAGATAAACCAAACCTCATCCGTTGGACATCCGCCTTTTTTACTTCTTTATCTTTCTTAGTGTCTCTTCAACTGTGCTGGTCTTTTAACCGAGAGGAAGCCGGGCTTCAATTTGTTGAGAAACTCTCTTGGATTCCCACTTTTAATATCTATTACACTGTGGGATGCGACGGCCTTTCCATCACCATGATTCTCCTCACTACTCTTCTTTCATTTCTGTGCATCTTTGCTTCGTGGGGCATTAAAGAAGGAGTGAAGGGCTATTTTTTAATGTTTCTTTTATTAGAAGCTGGCATGCTCGGCGTTTTTGTCTCTCTAGATTTTTTCCTCTTTTACATTTTTTGGGAACTCATGCTTCTGCCCATGTATTTTCTCATTGGCATTTGGGGTGGACCTAAAAAGGAATACGCGGCCATTAAGTTTTTTCTCTATACCCTATTTGGTTCCGTACTGATACTGGTGGTTATGCTTTCTTTTTATTTTTACAGTGAACCCCACACCTTTGATCTGATTGAGCTGGCCAGGCCTGGCGTTTTAAAGGTAAGAGATCTCAATATTTTTGGCATTGCCTTAAGCATTGCTGATTTCAAAAAAGTTTTATTTATTCTTTTATTTATTGGCTTTGCCATTAAAGTTCCTATTTTCCCATTCCACACCTGGTTGCCTCTGGCTCACGTTGAAGCTCCCACACCCATTTCTGTCATTCTAGCAGGTGTTTTACTGAAAATGGGAGCCTATGGACTTTTAAGAATTAGCTTTCCCATCTTGCCTCAAGAAACCTATTGGTTTTCCTATACGTTAGCTCTTTTGGGCTTAATCAATATCATTTATGGAGCTTTTTGCGCCATGGCCCAAATTACTCTCTCGCAAGAAAAAGGAGGCAACGACTGGAAAAAACTCATCGCCTATTCTTCGATTAACCACATGGGCTATGTCCTGTTAGGCATGGCTGTTTTTACGACCGAGGGAATCAACGGGGCTGTCTTTCAAATGTTTAATCATGGGCTTACTACCGCGATGCTTTTCCTTTTAGTGGGCATTGTCTATGACCGTGTCCACCACAGAAGACTAGATGGCTTTGGAGGATTAGGCGTACAAGTTCCCATTTATACTGGAATTGTGGCTCTGGCTTCTTTTGCATCGCTCGGACTTCCTGGGCTTTCGAGTTTTATATCAGAAGCTCTCGTGTTTCTGGGATCGTTTAAAGTTTATCCTTCCATTACGATTCTAGCTACATTGGGTATTGTCATTAATGCGGCATTTTTCTTATGGGCACTTCAAAAAATATTTTTGGGACCTCTCAATCCTCAATATAAAAGCTTAGCGGAGGTAAATTTTAGAGAGCTTTTCACCTTGGTCCCACTATCGGTACTCATACTCCTTTTTGGTGTGTATCCCATGCCGGTTTTAAATTTAATGAAAGCATCATTAGATAAAATACTAACTCTGCTTCAAGCGGCATAGCCTATGGAATCTTTGTCCCTAAATTTGGCGCTTTACTCTCCTGAAATCATTCTTTCAATCACACTTGGATTTGTGCTGATTGTTCATATGATTTCTAAAAACAATCTATTTACTTTTCTGACAGCACTGCTAGGGCTTATTTCTGCAGGGGGAGCTGCGATTGCAATTAAGAGCTTTGCTCCCCAGTTTTTCTTCGCAGGCCAGCTGAGTCACGATCCTTTTAGTTTATTTTTTAAACTCTTTTTTATTATCGCCACTTTTTTTACATTTTTATTTAGCTATCGCTCCTATGAAATCGATGAGGAACGAGGAGCAGAGTTTTATTTACTCACCTTGGCTGTCACAGTCGGTATGTGCACTTTGGTTTCTTCGATCAATCTGCTGACGCTCTATTTATCTTTAGAATTGGTCAGTATTGTTTCTTACGCGCTTGCCGGCTTTCGCAAAGAACATCCCGCATCTAATGAAGCCGCGATCAAGTATCTTCTCTATGGCGCCTTTGCTTCAGGAACCATGCTTTGGGGACTTTCACTTCTGTATGGCTTTACAGGATCCTTAAATATTTATTCGATCAACGCGACTCTTTCGGGAGCCGCTTTAAATCCCGTCGCCTTATATTCCATGGTGCTTATGGTTCTTTTTGGATTTGGATTTAAAATTTCATCTGTTCCCT
>JACPST010000172.1 GCA_016193165.1 Deltaproteobacteria bacterium | reverse complement strand
TAAGATTTCTCCTCAAGGAAGAAGCTCTGAGCGAGAAGTATATCTCAATAAAATTCAAGACCTTTTTGGGTTTTCTGATCCGGAAATTTTTAAAAATTCTCTCTTCATTGAACAACGTTCTCTTCATTTGCCTCCCCCCTCAGAAACACGAGCAGAGCTAAAGCAATTGATCTCTAATATTTCAGAATTTAAATATGATGAAATCATTACCCGGTTGGAAGAACGCTACTTTGAGCTCACTAAAAAAAATCCCAAGGGGACCGACAAACGAAATGACCGCCTCTTAGAAGAACTTCAAAAACAAGTTATGGAGCTTGATCAGCGAATTGAAAAAGCTCGCAAAGGACAGGAATCTCTTCGAAAAATTTCAGAAAAAATGGGCTGCCTTAAAGAAGCTCTTTCTACAAAAGAACAACGCTTAAAGATTCTGACTCAAAGCATCTCTGCTCGCGAGCAACTTCTAAAACTCTTCAGAAAAGAAGCCGAAGTTAAAGATTCTCTTTCAGAACTTCAAAAACGAAAATCTCTCGTTGAACGTCTGACTGAACAACTCAAAACGATTCAAAAAACAAAGCCTCAAATGAACCGCCTCGCTATCGGTTTTTTAGTAGCGGCGTTTTTTACGCTTCCGCTGGTCTTTTTTTCAGCCCATATTGGCATTCTTTGGCTGATTTTTCTTTTTATCGGGGTCTGCCTTTTTTTAGGTTATACGATCTATCAACAAAAACAAACTGCTCAGCGCTACGAGCTCCAAGAAACGCGTATTCGCAGTCAACTGGAGGTGCTGCCAGATATCAAAAAATTAGATTTTTCTATCCAGCATCATCAAAAATCTCTTTTTGAAATGGACTCCCAAAAAATAGAACTTGAACGAGCTGTCATTGAAGGGAATAAATCTCTTCCCGAACACCAAGCTGAAAAAGAAACTCTGATTCAGGAAATCCAAGACATGAAGGAAACCTATACAGAAGAAAAACAAAATACTCTTTTCCTTTCAAAAGGCTTGGAAAGCCCATTTACGTTAGAAGAAGATTTATTTGACCTGAAACAAAAAGAAAAAAATTTGAAAATCAAAGCCCATGCTCTTTGGACAGCCAAAGAAATGCTTACCCAAATGGTTATTGAATTTCGAAAAGAACATTTAAAGCTTTTTGCTCAAGACACAGAATCTTTGTTTCATAAAATTTCTTCGGATACGTATGAACATTTTTCTTTCGATGAAGAATTTTTGGTCCCTTCTCTGCGGTGGCAAAACATGGCAAGCCCTGTTTCGACTTCTTCTTTAAGTTGTGGAACTCAAGATCAACTTTATTTTGCAATGAAGCTTTCGCTTTTGAAGCTTTTAAACTCTGACCGACAGCTTCCTCTTTTTTTAGACGACCCTTTTGTCAATTTTGACCATGAACGAAGAGTGAAGGTCTTAGAGTTTTTAAAGATATGCGCAACGGAACATCAGATTTTCTTATTTACATATGATGAATGGTATGCAGAATATCTACAAAATTGTAATGTCATTAAACTCAATGAATCTAAATAAAGAAGCAGATATATTCTTTCGCAATCGAGATAAAGCACGCTTGCGAAAGAATATATCTGCTTCCTTCATTAAAAGTCCATGGAGGTTAACTATGCGTACTTTTTGTAAACTCCTTGCTTTTTCTCTTCTTCTCACCGCTTGCAGTATCCCAAAACCTAAGCCGGATATTTATGGAATTGAGTCGGGCACAGCGATTGTGGCCATCGTCCTTGGAGAAGGCATGGCCAGAAGTTACGCCCACGTGGGCGTCATTAAAGCTCTCGAAGAAGAAAACATCCCCATTCATATGGTCGTCGGAAGCGGCATGGGAGGCTTAATGGGCGCACTCTATGCCAACAAAAAAAGTGCCAATGATTTGGAGTGGCATGCCATGAATTTTAAAAAAGAAATGTATATGGATTTTAAAATTCAGAGCTTCCTAAGCCAACGGTTGGTTCATTCTAAACTAGAAGCTTTACCTGTACGACTCTTCTTAGCCGCAACAGATCTTAAAACAGGAACCTCCTATCTCTTTGATAAAGGCCCGCTGATCCCCGCTGTTCAAGCCACTCTTGTGGTTCCAGGCATATTTAAGCCCATTCATTTTGAAAATAAACTTTTAGTCTCAGGAGAAATTAGCCAAGGCTTACCGGTGGAAATTGCCAAACAACGAGGAGCAGATTTAATTGTCGCCGTGGATCTTACTCAAGGAATCGATAGCTACACGTTCAAACACGATCGCGACATCACGATTCAATCGTACAAAATCTCTTCTGCTTCATTGACTAAAAAACAACTTGAAGGCGCTCATGTTGTCATTCGCCCAGAAGTTTCCAAAATTGATTTTTTTGATTTTTCCCGCAAACGCGAAGCCATGCTGGCCGGCTATGACGCGACCAAAAAAGTTATCCCAGAGCTCAAGGAAATCCTCCAGCTCCAAGAGGAAGATTAACAGGCTGTTAATCTATTTATCGCTTAAAATAATGGGAAGACCGGTTTTATCGCCCAGAACAATGATTTTGGCGTTTTGGCTTTTGGAAAGGTCGCCTGCCACTTCAATGGCTTTCCATTTTAAAAGTTGGGAGCTCAAACCTTTCGACACAATATTCTGAAAATCCGAAACTCCTTGCGCTTCGACTCGTTTTCGCTCTGCTTCTTGTTTTTCTTTTTCTAACACAAATTTCATGCGCTGAGATTGCTGCTCGGCTTGAAGCTTTTCTTGAATGGCCGTAGTTAAAAGTTCTGGAAGTTGAATCGCCCGTAAAAGCACTTGTTCGGCCTCAATTCCTCTAGAATCTAGAAGTTTTTTAAGATGCTCAAACATATTTTGAGCCACAAGCTCTCGAGAGGTTGAATACAAAAATTTGGCTTCATAGCCGGCCGTTACATCTCGAATAACTGATCGAAGCTGAGGATCAATCACAATATATTCATAGCCTTCTCCAATGGTTTTATAAATAGTCACGGCTTCAGAAGGTTTCACATGATAGAGGAGAGAGACATCCAAGCTCACAACCAATCCTTCAGAGGTTGGCACAGAGGCCGCTTCTTTCATCGATTGGGTTCGGGTACTAAACTTAACGACTTTGGTCATCGGAAGAACAAAATGAATCCCTGGATAAAGCACTTGATCTGAAACTTTTCCAAAAAAATCTTTTACCCCTACATGCCCTGCTGGGATAAGCTTTACGCAAGAAAGAGCCATGACTCCAACGATAACGACAAGTCCTACAAACTTTGTAATGGCATTGAGTTCAAATTTATCCATACCATTTCCTCCCTTTTTTATATCTATAATCTTCACATTTGCTCTTATCGTCATACCCCTATCATATCTTAAACATTTAACTTTTAACTTCTTCATCCGATAAGAACACTAGGAAGGAGAAAGTGGAACGTGGGTCCTAAAAATCCGGGCAATAAACCTTCCAAAAGTTTGAGCGTCTATAAAGAATAAAAGGCTAAGAGGATGTTGAACAACCTGCTGGCTATTTTGCTTGTGCAAGGTATAATTAATAAATAAGGTATTAAAAAGTGTTGTGATATGAAGCTATCTCAAAATCAAAAAAAGACTATTATTTTCATAGTGTTATCTCTACTTTTGCACGTGGGGCTATTTTCTATGCGATGGCCTGGCTTTAGCCCCAAAAGCAAAATCCCTATGGTTGTAGAAAGGATCATTTTAGATAAAGAAGATAAAAAACAGGTGGTGGATGCCACAGAGCCTCCTGTTGACCAGACTCCACCTAAAGAATCTGAGTATTTGAGCAAATATAACCAATCTGTGGAAGAAGAAACAAAAGCAGCCAAAACTGGAAAAACTCGAAATTCTGTTCCTTCAACTCCTGCTCCAGCTAAAAAACCCCTTTCGTTGGCCGATTTGGGACTCAAGCCTCAAGTACTTTCAAAACCTAGAAAACCCTCGGCTGTAAGCCCTTCTTCTATGACCGATGATTATTTGCCCAATATCCAAGAAGGAACACAAACCGCCCTCAATACTCGCGAATTTCAATTTTATTCTTATTTTGAAAGAATCAAAGACAGGTTGCGCATGTATTGGGAACCTGAGCTTCAAGGCCGCGTCGATAGAATTTATGCCAAGGGGAAAAATTTGGGAGAGCAAGATCTCATTACTAAACTCAATATTACGCTTTCGAAACAAGGAGAACTCTCTAAGATTCAAATCGTGAGAAACTCTGGCATTGAAGATGT
>JACPST010000197.1 GCA_016193165.1 Deltaproteobacteria bacterium | reverse complement strand
AGCATTGGCAAATGAGTTTGAATTTCTTTTAAGAGCGCCACCTTCTTCCCATGCAGCAGGGCTTCTGTCACTTCCAGGCACTCATCTCCCAACGCTTCAAATGAAAACTCTTCGATGGCAATTTCCATTCGTCCGGCTTCCATCTTTGAACAATCCAAAATAAGATTAATCATTTGCAACAGCTCTTTTCCACTTTTTAAAACAGAATTTAAATTTTTAATTTGCTGAGGAGATAATTTCCCTTGATCGTCAGATAAAACCACCTGGGTAAATCCCATAATACTATTTAAGGGGGTTTTAAAATCATGAGAAACATTGGAAAAAAACTCTGATTTTTCTTCACTGGCTTTCATCAATCGAATGTTGGCCTGTGCCAAAGCCTCAGTGCGCTCTTTCACTTTCTTTTCTAATGACAAGATACTTTGGGTCATGAGCGACCCCAAGAAAAGTCCAAACAAGGCAAAAAGAACCGTAAATCCTAAGATCGTGCGGTACGCCGAAGAACGAATATGAGAAATGGTACGATTTGCGTCTTGCATCTGGGCAGATAAAATATTTTGGACTTGAAGACTGGCTTGCGCGCCTTTTTCATAGGCCTCCTCTAGCCTCTCCAACTGAAGTCCTAGAGTTCCTAGTTTTGAAATCTCATCCTCGCTAATGAGAAAGACTCCATCTTCTCCTTCCACACGCTCAGTAAATTTTCGATAGTCTTGAGAAATTTCTTCCAGAATCTTGATGGCGACTTTCTTGGTTTGCGCCGTCTGCACCAGCCTTTTGTGGTTTAAAGAAAATTGCCTCATATAGACACGAAATTTTTCTTTATTTTTAATGAGCCGCTCTTCTTCTGATTGGCTTTGCTCCGGTGTCAAAGACAGAGGAGTAGACAGAGAAGCCTGATACAAGTACCGTTGCTCAAGCAAGAGGACTTGCGCCGCGATATTCCAAAACTGAAATTCATGGTGCTGGCTAAAAAGCTCTGATACGCGATTAAACTTTTCGACGATACCCTCTACCCACTGATTCGCCTCATCAATTTGATCGTAGCGTGTTTGAGCCAAGATGAGTTGATCTTCGTGCGCTTTGATGAGGATCACACTCACTTCTCCAAACTTATTTTGAGAGTCTTGAATTTTTTTCCAAAGCTCTTTCATCTCTTGCGATAAAGAAATTTCCCTCCCCACGTCTTGAACAAGGCTTTGAGCTTTTTCAAATTCGGCGTCAAATCGCTGTTTCAAAAAAGAAAGTTTCTCAACTTTTTGCTCCAAAGCATATTGAATGGCCAATGCCCTGGAAAATTCCATCGAATGAAGCGCGTTGACCATGGCCGAAGCCAAGGGATAGCTTGTTTTGGCAACGGAATGAAAAAGATGATGAGCACGTTGAACATCTCTAAAAGCAACCATTCCCGTAATTAAAATCAAAAAACTCATTATTCCCACCAAACCCAGAAGCTTTTTTTGGAGCGTGAGACTTTCAAAAATGTTCTTTAGTTTCAATATGTTAGCTTCTATTTTCTTTCTATCCAAGATTTTTTCTCCTCTGTACTCTGTATTTCGGAAAAGATTTCAATAACTTGAGCCCAACATTAAAATCAGATGAATATGCGCTTTTTTGCCTATTTTTAATTTAAGATTTCGAGGATATAATTGAATAAAGGAGGAGAATAGTATGAAAACGTGCCTCCATAGGTTTGGAGCAGGAAGTAGAAGTGTAAGTATAGGTTTATTTGTATTTTTACTTTTGCCTTTTCAAACTTTTGCCCAAAATAGAGCCGATGCGGTTCGCTCTGTCAACGCCATTTTAAACTTTGCGGCACGATCTGATAGCGAAGATCGAAATATCACTTTAGAAGGAGAGCGGTTCACTCTAACTGATCGCTCAAGTCCTGTAACTCACGCGGTGCTAAGCGCAATTGCGCAAACGGCGGGTTCTGCAGATACACTTAATGGAGGTCGCGCGGCAGCTGTTCATGAAGACACGAGCGAAGTAATTAAACCTTCTGAAATTGCGGCCGCTGTTTTCTCCCAAGGAAAATCGGAGCTGCGAGCTGAAAAAATTACCAAAGAAATAGCCAAGGCCATTGAAGAAAAACTTTCAACCCATAGTGATTTTAAACTTGCTGAGAGAGAAGATCGAAAAGAGCTTAGAGAAAAAGAACGAGAAGAAAAATTTGGGGATGGGCAGGATCGTAACCATAGCGAAAGGGCTGATCTGATCAGCCAAGTCACCAACTTTAATGATGGTAAGGAAGGCCGAAGTAAAGAGCTTGAACGCCTAGCCTTCAATAAAACAGAAAATGGCAGATCTGAATCTAAAGGCGGCAGAGATGATAAAGCAGACAAAAAAGATGATACACCTTCCGTTGCTAAAGGGAACGCTGGAGGAAAAGCCGGAAAGTCTGACACTAAAGAATCTGACGACAAGAAGTCTGATGACAGAAAATCTGACGACAAGAAGTCTGATGATAGAAAAGATAAAGATGGAGGAAAAGATAAAGATAGAGACTAAGACTATTTAAAAATCCCGAACATAAACATTTTAAATACTCTATACATCACCGAATAAGGAGCTGGCTGTGTGACAACCCTCACACGGCCTTTTTTTATGGCCGCGATTACACCTTCAGGGGTAGCAAAAGGGGTATCTACCATTGAATACGTATGGTTCATCTGAGCTAAAAAGTGAGCATCGGAGGTCCCAAACATGGGTTTTCCTGTTCTTTGAGATAACGCAATCGCTTTTCGGTTAAAATTAATCCAAGGTCTATAAAAATGGCAGTGTTCAATGGCATCGAATAAATCAATGTGCTTCACCAAATTTCCCTGCAGGGTGGTCATGGCGGGGTAAAAAGGATGGGCTCCGATAATCAGCACATGGGGATTTCGAATCGTTTCTAAATCTCGAAAAGATCGAAATCCAATGGGGCCTAAATAATTAATGATGAGCACATGCTTTCCTTCGATCGTCGCTTCGACGCCTGGCAAAAGCAAAATCCCTCGGTAAGCGGCGTATTCTTTAAGATACGGACTATAGGTAATCTTATCGTGGTTTGTAATCGAAAGAACCTGAAACTTGAGGCTCGCCGCATGATCAATAAGATCTTCCGCTGAATGACGGACATACTTATAATCCAGAGGATCATCTTTTGTATGCATATGAAAATCAGCTTTTAATTCCATTGAGGCGTCCTTCTTTCTTTTTTGGCTTTAATTTTATCAAACACCTCTCTAGCTGCTTCTTCTGTCTGTTCTAAACTTCCTGAGTTATCAATGACAAAGGTAGCCCGTTTTGCCTTTTCAGATAAAGGCATTTGAGAGGAAATCATTTGAAGGGCTTTGTCTTGACCCACCCCTGCCCGCTGACATAACCGTTCAAGCTGCTGCTCAGGACTGCATGTCACCACCATCATTCCATGAAATTCCTTGTCGTAGCCTGCCTCAAACAGAAGCGCTGCTTCCACCAAGACCAAAGGCTGGCCTTGGTCAAAATATTCTCGAATTTGACCGCGCACATGCTCCATAATGAGAGGATGGGTGATCATCTCCAAAAGCTTTCTCTTTTTTTCATTTGAAAACACCATCTCGCCTAGTTTTTGGCGATTGAGCGCTCCATCGGGATCAAAGACATCGTCCCCAAAAACTTCTTTAATCCTTTTCCACCCTTCTTTCCCCTTTTGACAAATTTCTCGGGAAATCAGATCTGCTTCGATCACAGGCACTCCCCATTTTCGAAAAAAATCAGCCACTGTTGATTTTCCCGTGGAAATTCCACCTGTTAGACCATACGCCTTTGGTAAAGGAGCCATGAGCTTCAAGTTTAACAAAATAGAGAAATTTGTGGTATAATAAAAAAGTGGTCAAAGTGTAGGGGGTATCGTTCCAATCCATGAAATTTGTGCCTCAAAAATTTGGCAAATTCACCCTTTTAGATAAAATCGCCAGTGGCGGGATGGCTGAGATTTTTATGGCCCAAACCGCGGGCCCAGGTGGTTTTGAAAAAATTGTGGCCTTAAAGCGCATTCTTCCTTCGTTTGGTGGACATCAAGAATTTATATCGATGTTTATTGAGGAAGCTAAGATCACAAGCCAGCTTACCCACAGCAACATTGTTCAAATTTATGAATTCGGAGAAATTGATAACACGTATTATCTTTCCATGGAATTTGTCGACGGAAAAAATTTGCGCCAGCTTTTATCTCGCTGCGAAGAACTCAAGCATCCCATGCCTTTGGAGCACGCTGTTTTTATTGCCCATAAAATAGGCGAGGGTTTAGATTATGCTCATCGCTTTCAAGACAAAAAGGCCCAGGAATCTCTTCATATTATTCACCGAGATGTAAGTCCTCAAAATATTCTCATTTCTTACGAAGGAGAAATTAAACTCATCGATTTTGGAATTGCCAAAATTAAAGCTCACGAAGGAAGAACGAAGTCCGGGGTTCTCAAAGGCAAATTTAGCTACATGTCTCCCGAACAAGCCAGCGGAGAACCGATCGACCAAAGAAGCGACATTTTTTCCATTGGGATTATTCTTTTTGAAATGCTCACACGACAAAGGCTTTTTGCCGGCCCTAACGACGCGGCCACGCTCAAAAAAATTCAAGAAGCTAAAATCCCGGCTCCCAGTCTTTTTAATCCTGATGTTCCCTTTGAACTTGAAGAAATTGTGTTTAAAGCTTTGACCAAAGATCCCGCCAAACGCTATCAAACAGCCAAAGATTTCCATCGGGAACTCACCCGGTTTTTACACACACTCAATCCTGACTTTACGGCCAGTCATTTAGCGGCATTCATACGTTCCCTATTTTCCACAGAGCTCATGGAACATAAAAAACATATGAATGAGGTTTTAAGTTCTATTGTCACCGTCCACGAAAAGCCTCAAAAACTGGATGAAGAAATTCATCCCCTTCGCTCTGCCCAAGGTCGACAGGATTCCACGCCTGAGGCTAAAACCCAACCCCAGGGAAAAAAGACTCTTCCTTTAAAACAGATTTCTCAAGACACGGAAGAAACATATAACAAAAAAGTACTTCTACAATTAGGGATCATGGGGTTTGCCGTCATTGTATTAAGCCTGCTTCTTTTGGCTTTAAACCAACATCCCGAACGCATCATTCAATCCGTTGCGCCCATTAAGGCGACGACTCCGCCTCCTCAAGACACTCAAACACCGCCACAGTCTGCTGTTCCAAAACTTTCTACGTTACGAATTGATACCGCCCCTCAAGGAGCGGATGTATACCTCGATGATATTTTAATGGGACAAACTCCGTTAACTCTCCCCCGTCAATCTCAACATCGCTCTTTAAAACTTGTGATCAAAAAAGAAGGATTTGAAGTGCTTCAGGAAACTATATCCTTGACAAGTTCGAACTATCACATTATGAAAAATTTGGTATCGCAAAGATTTGGATTTCTCAACATCAAGACTGTGCCGGAGAAAAGCGATATTTTTATTGATGGGAAATTTATTCAGACAACACCCATTGTGAAATATAGAATCCCAGCGGGCAAGCACGCAATTAAAGCAGTTCATACAGAGTTTAATTTAATTGCAGAAAAAGAAATTGACATTGAAGCGGATGAAATTAAAGTTATCGATGAAAATGAGCTGGTCTTTAAACCTCAACCGTAACTCAACTCCTTAAATCTTTTATGTCACTCGTTCAAATCTCCCTCACCCATACCTTTCGAAATCGAATCCTGCAAAGCACAGATCGCATCGCTTTCAAACGAAAAGTTAGAGGAATTTGGGAAGAAATTACGTATCAAGAGTATTACGATTTTGTCCAGGAAATTTGTTTTTCCCTCTTAGAAATCGGCGTTGAGCGAGGAGATCGCATCGCCCTTCTTTCCCAATCACGCGCCGAATGGGCATTTGCCGATATGGGAATTTTAAGCTGTGGGGCTATTACCGTTCCCATTTATCAATCCAATCTTGCCTCTGAAGTGGAATATATTCTGAAAAATTCTGAAGCAAAGACTATTTTCGTTGAAAACGAGCCTCAACTTGAAAAAGTACACTCCATTCAAAAAAATGTTCCTTCTTTAAAAACCATTGTCATTT
>JACPST010000196.1 GCA_016193165.1 Deltaproteobacteria bacterium | reverse complement strand
CCGATGGCCAAAAGTTTTTTTCTTGTTTTGGATTTTAGCCTCGATTGTTTTAATGATCACAGCCTATTTTGGGGGAGAGCTCGTTTTTCAATTTGGAGTGGGATATCATCAATAAATGTGGGTAAATTTGCGCTTCTTTGGTTTCATGGTAAAATTTAAGGTAAGGAGAAAGTTGATTTAAGTTTTTATGTGTGATAACCGATACTTAATGAAGAGAATGAAAAATTTGATTTCCATAGTCTTTTTAATGGTTTGGCTGCTTAACACCGTTCAGGCCTTAGCTGCCGGCGTGTGTGGGAGTGGGCAGTGTTGTTGTACTAAAAATACAGTTTCTGTTCAGATCTCTGTAAAAGCCTTGGCCCCCTGTGGGCAGCAGGAGTGTACGATTAGTTCTAATAAGGATGTTCAAAAAACAGATATGACTCTACCTTTTGTTGTAAGAACATCTGATGGCGCTCAAGAAGGTCTCTTAGAATACACAAGTATTTACACTGCTTCTTTAAGTCCTTCTTTTGAGATGTCTTCGCTTCATTTGCGTCCCCCCTTGTTTGAGACGCATCTTTATATTCAATATCATCAGTTTCTTATTTAATTTCCTCTCTTAAAATTTATTTTTAGTCATCCTGAACAAAGTGAAGGATCTAGATTCCTCGCTTCTCTCGGAATGACAGTATGGTCACAAGGAGGGTTTTTATGAAGGTTTTAAAAATAAAATTAATTGTGTGTGCATGGATTTGGGGGATAGGTGTGTCATTCGCCTCTGAAGAAACTTTAAAACTCAAAGACCTCATTCAAGAAGCTTTAGAGAAAAATCCCATAAAGAAAGCGGCTCAATACGATGCTGAAAGTCAAAAAGCACAAATCGGGCCTGCTGGAGCTTATGACGATCCCATGATTGCTTTTGAAGCTAAAGACTATCCCGTGGATACCTTAAGCGCTCGTCGATTTGGGATGACAGGAAATGAAGTGAGTGTGACTCAAAAGGTTCCGTTTCCAGGCAAGCTTACCAAGATGAGAAGCGCCACGAGGAAAGAATATGAATCCAAGGATAGCGGTTTTAATCACACACAACTTCAAGTGATTCGAGATGTGAAGCGTGCCTATTATGAGTTATTTTTGGCCTATAAAAAACACGAAATTGTGGTCGAACAAAAAAAGTTGATCAGGCAGCTCATTGCAGTTGTTCGAAGTAGATATGCGGTGGGTAAAGTACCTCAAGCTGAACTTTTAAATTTTCAAATCGAGGGAGGAAAGCTCACAGGAGAACTTTTAAGCAGTGAAAGAGAAGTGAAAGTTAAAATGGCCAATCTCCAATATGTTTTAGGGCGAGAAAAAGAAAAACTTCAAGGACAGCCTGAAGGAATTTTTCGAACTCATTTTAACACAGAAAAGATGACACAGGCCATCGTTTTAGAAAAAGCCGTAGAAAAAAACTTTGGGTTAAAAGCTTCTCAGGCGATGCGCGACGCGGCGTCTGAAAAATTAACATACGCAAAATTAAGTTACCTTCCTGATTTTGAACTCATGGCTGGCTACACCTTTAGAAAGCCCAGCCCGGGAGATCCAGGGACAGATTTTGTATCTGGAAAAGTAGGGGTATCTGTTCCTATTTGGTTTTTGACCAAACAATCTGAACTTGTAAAAAGCGCGCGGGCTCAAAAAGCAAAAGCTGAAGCAGATCTTCAGGTAGAGCGCACGCGACTTGTGCAAGATATCCGCAGCGCTTATGCGGAGCTCTTACAAACTCAACAGAATCTAGATCTTTACGAAACTGGGATTTTTCCTCTGGCCAGACAATCTGTGGCGAGTGGAAAATCTGCTTATCTGACAGGACGCCTCGACTATTTAAGTCTGTTGAATCTGATTAATACACGGTTTCAAACAGAGTATGTGTATAACGAAAGCCTCGTCAATTACGAAACAAAAATTGCGGAACTTGAAGTGCTGATGGGCGAGTCTGTGGAAGGAGTACATCCATGAAAACAAAATTTATTTATCTGATGATCTTAATGCTGATAGGTGTGGGAGCCTATGTAGGTCTAAAATCGTTTAGATCTCTTCATGAGGGACATGAACATGGAACGGCAGAGAGCAAAAAGGCGCTTTATTTTTGCCCTATGCATCCTTCGGTAACCTCGGATCGACCAGGAAGATGTCCCATTTGCGGCATGGATCTTCAAAAGGCAGATGAGAGCGGGGAAAGTAAAAAAAATAAAGAACCGCGGAAATCTGAAGCGCCTTCTAAAAAAGAGAAAAAACTTCTTTTTTATCGTCATCCTATGAATCCGAAAGTGACATCTCCCACCCCAGCAAAAGATGAGATGGGAATGGATTATGTTGCTGTCTATGAAGATGAGATCCAAGAAACAGGAAAATCAGATGTTCCCGGCAGGACATCTTTTCCACTTTCAAAAGAAAAACAGCAGTTGATTGGTGTGACTTCGATCCAAGCTGTTTTGCGAGAACTCAGTTACGATGTTCGAGCCAGTGGGAAGGTGGCTTTTGATCCTGATCTTTTTACAGCCATCGAAGAATATCGCCAAGCCATTCAATCCAGAGAACAAATGAAAAAAAGCATGTTTAAAGATTTGAAAGAGGATGCAGAGCAGCTTGTGGCTTCTTCAGAAACGAAATTAAAACTCATGGGACTTACAGAAACTCAAATTCAAGCATTGGCCGATAAAAATACGGATGCCATGAGTTTACTTTTACCAAAGGGAAAAGTGTGGATTTATGCGGAAGTCT